>JBIKUM010000032.1:0-14011 GCA_044347585.1 Terrimicrobiaceae bacterium | reverse complement strand
CAAAAAACCGTCAACACATTCCTTGCCCGCCTTGCCGGGAAAGAGGCGCTATCGGTCGAGAAGCGTTACAACATGAATTTCTATTCGCCGCTCGTTTCCCGCGAGGAATCGGTCGCCTTGGAAAGCCGCAGTTTTCTTTCCAGGTTTTTCCAAGGTGGCACCGGCGCGTTGCTGGCACATTTCTGCGACCAGGGGAGCTTGAGCGATGCCGAGCTGGCGGAACTGGAGCGCCTGATCGCGAGCAAACGTTCGGAACGAAAGAAAAAGAAATGAACTTCCAAGAACTCATCGATCAACTGCTCGCCAACTCCTGGCGGGCAGGGATTCTCATTGCTGCACTTTTCGCGTTTCGCGGAGTTCTGCGGCGGTTCCTGGATGCACGGGTGATTTATTTGTTTTGGGTGCTCGTGGCGCTCAGGCTGCTGCTGCCATTTGATGTGCCTGTTTCTGTGAGCGCCGCGCGCTATCTTCCTCCCGCACCGTGGACCTCCGCGATGGACTTCGATACGGTGCCATTCGTTTCCGCATCTGCGCCGGTTGTGCCCAACAGCGTTGCTCCTCCCGCCGCCGCTTCGCTCCGTGAGATTCTATTGAATGAAAAAACGCTGGCGATCGTCTGGGCGGCCGGCGTGGCGACTGTGCTTCTGGCTTATTTTTGGGCGAGCCTTTCGTTCCGGCGCCAGCTCTCACGCAGCGGCCGGCGGGCCGGAAAACGGACGGAACAGGCCGTTTCCAGCTGCTCGCGAGCCATGGGGCTGAATCCCATTCCGGTTTTGGAAATGGACGCCCTCTCCGGTCCGGCATTGTTTGGTGTTTGGAGGCCGCGCCTGCTTTTTCCGTTGGGACTCGCCGACCAGCTTTCCGACGAGGAATTGCGGCTCGTTGTTTTGCACGAACTCGGGCATCTCAAACGCCGCGATCTTTTCCTGCAGGGGCTGCTTGTTGTTTCGCAGGCGGTCCATTGGTTTAACCCGCTGGTCTGGCTGGCGGGACGGCTGGCGCGCGAGGATCGCGAGCTGGCCTGCGATGAATTTGTCATGGCGCACACCTCCAATTCCGGAGGCCACGCCTACGCAAAAACGCTGCTGCGGGTGCTGGGTCTGTCTCGGCCGGGTCGATCCATGCTCCCCGCAGTCGGCATCCTGGAAACAAAAAACCAAATTAAACAACGCATCATTATGATTACAAAATATCAATCGACAAACGCCCGGCGTCTCGTGCTGGGAGCCGCATCCATCCTGGCCGTCAGCGCGGGGCTGCTCATCGCAGATGAAACCGGCAACACTTCCAATGCTGCAACGCCTGCGGCGGCAACATCCGGAGCTCCCAAAGGCTGGGGAAAAAATGGAAGCGATCCCGAAGCCTATGATGTGGGGATTGATCCCACGCAGCCCTACAAAAAACCAGTCAGCGTTTACGTGAAATCTTTGGATCCCAAAGCTACTGAAGGCAAATTCGGGGGCATGATGCAGATGTGCCGTGCTGAGTCGTTCCGGGGCAAGCGCCTGAAACTTTCGGCCTATGTTAAAACCCGTGATGTGGTGGGGACTGCGAATCTTTGGTTTCGCGTCGATGCAGAAAATGGAATTCTTGCATTCGACAACATGAACGATCGCCCAATCAAGGGGACCACGGATTGGAAGGAATACTCCGTGGTGCTGGACGTTCCTGAGACAGCCACCGCGCTTGCCTACGGCATTTTTATATCGGGAGCGGGCATGGCGTGGCTGAACGATGTTCAATTGGTTGAAGTGGGTTCCGACGTGAAGAGCACGAATATGGAAGATGTCACTTCTCCACAGAATAAGTTGCCAGATGCTCCCCAGAACCTCGATTTCTCGAATGGCAAATCCTCAGATGCCGATACCGATAACTCAGAGAGCCGAAAACCACAGCCATCGAATGCAGGGGTTCTTGCACGCGTTAACGACGTGGCGATTACTATCGACCAAGTTGATTCCGTAGCAGGCAAAAGAGAAAATGAGATTCGCCAGAAGTTTACGGGGGAGGAAAGGGAGCGGCAGATTGCCGCGGTTCGAAAGCAAGCCCTTGAAGACCTCATCAATCGAGAGCTGGTGCTTCAAGAATTCAGGTCTCGCGGCTATTCTATAACTGAACAACCAGTTGATTATTTAATTGATGAAACTATTAGAACAGAATTCTCTGGAAATCGGGCTTCTTTTTTAACGAGTTTCACTAGTGTCCGGCTTAGAGAGTAATGGAATTAAACTATAATCTCCAGGTGAATAATTTACAGCTAAAAACAGATGTGAGGGATTTGAAGATTCGAGCGTTGAAGCGTATTAAAATACGCAAAATCTACGCTTATGAATTCTGGACGGTTTGTTTTAACTCAGATTCTCGATCTAATTCACTGGCAGACCCTCTCTCGCCTGGTCAGCAAATACAACGCGGAGTCCAAGGTCAGGCACTTTGGAGTTCGACAGCAGTTGATTTGCATGGCATTTGCTCAATTAACTTGGCGCAATGGGCTTCGGGATATCGAAGCGTGCCTAAATGCGAAACCCGAAGAGCTTTATCATCTGGGCTTTCGGGAGCCAGTAGCCAAATCGACCTTGGCCGATGCCAACGAGACCCGCGATTGGAGACTCTGGGAGGATCTTGCAAAAAACCTGATCAACCGAGCACGAAAGCTTTATCAAGGAGAGAGCTTGGGATTAGATTTGGACAATACGATTTACGCTCTGGATTCTTCAACAATCGATCTGACGATGTCGGTGTTTCCATGGGCAAAGTTTCGCTCAACAAAAAGCGGGATCAAACTTCACACGCTATTGGATTTAAGGGGCCCAATTCCCACTTGCATCTACATTTCCGACGCAAAACTCAGCGATGTGAACTACTTGGACGCGTTGATTTTCGAGCCCGGAGCCATATACATCATGGACAGGGGATATGTCGATTGGGCAAGGCTTTATCAAATTGCAAACTCTGGAGCGTTTTTTGTCATTCGGGCCAAGGACAATCTGCGTTTTACCAGATACAAGTCCCACCCTGTAGACAAAGCCACAGGACTGCGAAGCGACCAGATCGGGAAACTCTTGATTCCCAAATCAAGGAGCGATTTCCCCACACATTTAAGAAAGGTTCACTTTTACGACGAAGAAAAGCAGAAGCATTTGGTATTTTTAACAAACAACTTGCAAATTCCGGCATTGACTGTGGCAAAGCTTTACAAAAAGCGGTGGAAAATCGAATTATTTTTCAAATGGATCAAAGGCAACTTGGAAATCAAGCACTACTACGGAACGAGTGCCAACGCGGTGAAGACGCAAATCTGGATAGCGGTATCGCTCTATTTGATGGTGGCAATCCTTCACAAAAGCCTAAAACTGCCCGGAAGCCTTCGCAATACTCTGCAGATTTTGAGCGTTCACCCGTTTGAAAAAATGCCTTTAAATGAATTGCTTATGAAAACCACTTCCCAAAACCGAGTTGAGCAAAAATTTAATCAGCTGGAGCTGTTTGACTTATAGCCGGACAGTAGTGAACGAGTTTAGAAAAGCAGGGCTACACATTGGATGCCTATAAAGAAATTTTGCGAGACAAGATTCGCGTTCAAGCCATGCGCCAATCTATTGTCAAGGACACACAAGATGTTCAGCAGCGGGAGCAGAAACTCCATGAGTGGTTTGCCTCCGCACGCAAGAAGGCTGCGATTACGATGTATTGATCATTTTTTGCAGACACTGGGCCCGACCCGAATGGCGCTAAGTTAAGACCCTTTTGGGATGATTTTGCGACTTGATTTTTTACGTGTCGTCAAAGGGGTCGGGCATTAATTATTGATATATGGCCGTATGGAGGCTCGAGAACCAATCTTGCGGATGGTGGGAGCGCCAGAGTCCTCGTTGGCATCGCTGGAGTGGCGGCTGAGGAGGCCCCAGTGTCCTGCTCTCCATCGGCCGAGGATAGCTCCGAACCGCGAAAGATGCTGCTTGCAGGGGTGCTGTGGAAAAAGACAACGCTATCCCAAGCGTGGATCACCGAGCCTCTAGGCATGAAAAACGCAGCCAATGCAAGCAGAGTCATCCACCTCATGGCTTTATCGTGGATCGAGAAAAACGTTTCTGCAAAATTGGCGAGGTTTGTATCGGAAAAAATGAAAGAAAATGAACCCTGACCCCTAGTTTCCACTTTCACTCAACGATCACTTTCGCAATCAGCTTCGGTGTCGCTTCGCCGGACGTGAGGGCGAATAGTTTTACCTCGCGTTTATTGGCGTCGTATTCGACATGATCGGCCTTCAAAACGATTCCGTCGACTGTGATGATCACGTTGTCGCTCGCGGTTGCAATCCCGTTTTCCTTGTTGTAATCGGAGGGACCATCGCTCCGAATTTCGACGGGGCCGACTTTTGCTTTGGCTGGGCTGGATTGAAGCGCGATAGGAAAATTAGCGCCCGAATTTAATTTATTGGCGACAAGGCCAGTTATGTCGCGAGCGGTGCCGCTCAATGCGAACATGGTGGGCACGCCGGAGACGGACTTGGCATTGCTGTCAAAAACAAAATCGATCTTCTGCTCGACTTGAACTGCGGACACGGCAGCGACGATCTCCTTGATAATTGGATCCCGTAACGACACAAAGTCCTTTTGAAGTTTTGCCTCGCTCGTTTTCCGAAACTCGCTCACTGCGGCAGCGTCGCCAGTCTTCTCGAGCCGAGCCAATTCATTTTTGGCTTGGCTTCTTAAGCGAACGATTTCGGCTTCGGCGGATTTGGTTTTTGAATAGCCGATGAACACGGCATTCAGATCGACGATGGCGAAGGTTGTTTCGGCTGCCAGTGCATGCAGCGCTGCGGCGAAGAGAACGAGGATTGTGGCAATGGTTGTTTTCATGTGCTTTTATGGGTGTTTTTTGGTTTTTAGTTAATTTGTTCGGTCAAAGTTCGAAGGAAACGTCGGAAGCGAGGAGCTCGTCTGGCCTAGTTTGCATGGAATCGAGGGTAGCGAAGCTAAGTTGAAACTGATCGACCGCCGTATCGGATGGCGAAGGTATCTCCAGTGAAAACTCGGGAGTCTGAAAGATGTCAGGGTTGCCACTAGTGGAGGCGATCCTGGGGCTAAGTTTTGTCAGCGTGAGCGCCTGAAGGAAAAACGCGGCAGCGGCGGTAAGCGCCACACAGACGGGAATGCGCAGACGGCGCACTATTCGCCGCCGAGACAGGATGCGACTCGCGCATTGGGATGTGTGGCGTGCCGAAGCGCACCATGATTCGTCCATGAGGAGGTCTCGGAGGAGTTCGTTTTCAAGCGGTGAATTAGTTTTCATTTTGAGTTGAGCTGTTGAAGGATTTGGTTCTTGAGTTTTTCTCGGAGACGGGCGAGTCGGCGCTCGACCGCTTTGACCGTGAGTGAACGAGCGCTGGCTACGTCGGCAAGAGAGAGTCGGTCCACGTAGATCAATGTCAGGAACTCGGCGTCCTCCACGGGTAGGGCGGCGAGTCCCTCACGGAGATGTTGAAGGAGGGGGTCGTATTGGGGCTCGGGCAGTCCGCTTTCGCTTTCGGCCTCCCAATTGATAGGATCTCGACTGGTGCTCCGCAAGTGGTCACGCTGAGCGTTTATCGCTACGCGTGTGAGCCACGCCAGAAGATGCGACTCGGAGTCCACCCGGGGGCACCGTCGAGCCAGTTTGATGAACGCCGTTTGCACGAGATCGCGAGCAATATTTTGATCGCCGTGAGTCCATCGAAGCAACCGCTGGTAGACAGTCAGAGCGGCCCGCTCGTAAATCACGTTGAATGCGCCTTCGTCGCCACGTCGCACCGCAGCGACCAGATCATTGAAGTCAGAGGCACCAAGCTCGTCTGAATTGCAACCACTCAGCGCCGCTGTAGTAGGCAAGTTGGCGTCGAGTATCGGATGGGACATGAGAAGCTGCGCGGACATTGACATTCTAGGCTTTCAACATGTGAACGTTTGTTTCGTGGGAAATCCCCCCAAAAATCTTCATCATTCAAAGGGGTCGGGCATTTATAATTGATGTTTGGTCGTCTGGAGGCGCGGGAACCAATCTTGTGGATGGCATGGGAGCGCCAACGTCATCGTTGGCTTCGCTGGAGTGGCGGGCGAGAAGGACCACAGTGTTCCGCTCTCCATCGGCCGAGGATAGCTCACCGAACCGCGAAAGGTGTTGCTTGCAGGTTTGCTGTGGAAAATGACAACGGTGTCTCAAGCGGTGATCGTCGAGCATCTGGGCATGAAAAACGCAGGCAGTGTAAGCAGGGCTATCCACCTCATGGATTCATCGCTGATCGAGAAAAATATTCCCGAAACGCTGAGGGGTTTTGTATCGGGAAAAAATGAAAGACAATGAACCCTGCCCCCCCCCAGTTTTGAGTTTGGTCTCCCTTCGGAAATCAAGACGGCTGCCCATCATGGGAGGCTTTGCCGATGCTGACTGCTGAGGCCATCCCTACGCTCCCATCGGCTTCCGGTCGGACCAGAAGTGTCAGGACGCGGTCGGTGCTTGAATCGACACCGGAGGGCGGGAGAGGGATCCTTAGCCGGGCGGGGGAGGGATCGGATTTTTCGGTGATTTTGATTCCGTCGAGCCAGATTTCGGCGTGGCCATGCAGGGTGCCGAAGATGATCTCGCCGCCTCGGGATGCGATGGAGTTCCACGGGCGGAAACGGGCACGGTAAACGGCCCATTGGCCTGCCGGCATTTCCTGCAGTGTTCCAGGCGTTACGCTCATCCAGGTGTTCACATCGGCTTCCGAAATCTCGACCATGGGATCGGGGCGTTCGCTTTGCGGCGGCGAGAAGACCCAAGTGGCGATTTGGTAGCGCGACTCCTCGGGTGCGACGAACGGGGGAATCTCGGCAGGGCTGACAGTCAGGGACAGCTCAGCGGGGGCCAATCCTGGGGCCTCGGCGCGGATGATGGCCTGACCCGAGGCGGCCTTGGAGCGAACGATCAGCTGTGCCAGACCGTGGAAAACCCGGCGCATCGGGCCCTTTTCGGGATCGTGGCAGTTGTGATCCCCGTTGCCGTGGCCGATGTTTTCCGCCGGTCCATCCACCGTGAAGGTAACCGAGTTATCCGCGTCGGGAACGGTGCGGCCCATGGCATCGACGACCGAGACGGTAACAGGCATGGCATCCCAACCGTCGCCGTTGAGCCAATCCCTGTCGGGTTCAAGGCGGAGGGACGCCGGTGCGCCCGTGGTCTCGACCTGAGTGCGAGCGACCTCATTGCCCTGATTGTAGGCGACGGCTTCGAGGCGACCGGGAGCATAGGGAACCGCCCACTCGATGAAGTCGAAAGAGGGCTTCGGTTTCCGGCCCAGCGGTTCGCCGTTGAGGAAGAGGGCGACTTCCTCGGAGTTGGTCATGGCAAGGACGGGAATCGTTTCCCCCTCGCGGCCCGCCCAGTTCCAGTGCGGCGCGATGGCGAGGACGGGGCGGTCCTTGATCCATTCGGCCTGGTGGATGTGAAACGCCGTCTTGGCGAATCCGCAGGTGTCCATGATGCCGAAGACGGAGGAAATCGAGGGCCAGGCAAGTCTTTGCGGTTCGCCTCGGTAGTCGAAGCCCGTCCAGACGAAACCTCCCGCGAGGAAGGGGCGCTCGGCGATGAGTTGCCAGGCCTTGCGGTGGGAATGCCCCCAGCTGGCGAACTCGCTGTCGTAGGATGAGACGACATTGCGCTCCGGGTCGTTGGCATACTCGCCGCGCGTCATGAAAGCCGAGGTGTCCTCGGAGCTGAAGACCGGGAGATGCGGATGCTTGGCGTGGAAGGAATCGTAGGCGTGGTCGCAGTAATTGAAGCCCATCACATCCACGGCCTCGAAGACCCCCTCGGCGTTGTTCATGCCGCCGTTCATCGCCGCCGTGACCGGGCGCGTGGGGTCAAGGCGGCGGACTTCGCTCACCATGCGGCGCACCATTTCCCGGCCTTGCGGCGTGCCCTGCATGGGTTCCTCATTGAAGACGGACCAGAGGAATACACACGGGTGGTTGCGGTCGCGGCGGAGCATCGTCCGGAGTTGACCAAGGTATTCAGGCGTGTGGTTGAAGTTGCGGTTCTCATCCATGACCAGCATGCCGAGCCGGTCGCAGGCATCGAGAAACTCTGGCGCCGGCTGGTTGTGGGCGGATCGGTAGGCATTGCACCCCATTTCCTTGAGCCTCCTGATCCGGAAATCCCAGAGCGCGTCGGGCACGGCCACACCGACGCCTGCATGGTCCTGGTGGTTGCAGGTCCCCTGGAGCTTGAGCGGTTGATCGTTGAGAAAAAATCCCTTGTCCGCGTCGAAACGAATGGTGCGGAAACCGCAGGCCACGCGCGCCTCGTCGAGAAGTTTTGCCTCACGGTGCACCGAGACCCGCACGGTGTAGAGAACAGGCGCATCCACCGACCACAGGCGGGGAGTGCCAGAGATCGGAAGCGTGATGTTCGAAACGGCGGATTCCAGCACTGGCACGGTGGCCGTGCATCGCTCGCTGACGATCAGCCTGCCTTCGGGATCGAGCAATTCGGCGGTGATCTCCACCGGGGTCTCTTTGGAAGTGATATTCCCGAGCGTCACCTCCACGGGGACCGACCACGCACCCTCCGGCGAGCGCACGGGGACGGCATAAAGACCGTCCGTCTGAATATGAACCGGGGAGCGCTTCACCAGCCAGGTGTGCCGGTAGATGCCTCCGCCCTCATACCACCAGCCTTCCATGGCATCCGCATCCACGCGGATGGCGATGGTGTTGGGTTGGTCGCCGTAGGTGGCGATGGGCGTCAGGTCGATCTGAAAAGGTGTGTAGCCGCAGAAACTGCGGTGCACGAGCAGACCGTTGACCCACACGGTCGCGTGGGTGGCGATGCCGTCGAACTGGAGCTCCAGATGCTTCCCTCGGTCGTCCTCCTTCAAGAGAAACTTCCGCCGATACCAGGCGATGCCGCGCGGACGGTATCCTTGGGAAAGGTTTTCCTCCTCGAGGAAGGGCCCCTCCACGACCCAATCATGCGGCAGGTCGAGCCTTCGCCATTCCCCGTCGTCGAAGTCGGGTGCGGCGGCGCCCCATGCCGTGCCGGCCTTGGCATTCATGTAGCTGGCGTAGTGACCCCTGAGTTCCGGCATGGGAACATCGCCCGCGTGGAAAAGCCATCCCGGATCAAGCGAGAGGCGCTCGCGGATGGTTTTTTGCGAAGGAGTGGAGTCGTTGGAAGTCGTCATAATCAAAAGATAAAAGGGGACATGACCTCGATCATGTCCCCTTTTGGAATTTCTGAACTCGTCAGTGGTTTACCTGCTGGAAAGATGTTCCGAGACGGATCTCGTCCAACGCGGCGCCCTTGTAGATGCTGGAGTCGAAACGGTTGATCCGGAATTCATGAAGGGGGACATCGACATCGGCATTTGCCTCATTGGGTTCCTCGCCGAGTTTGGGATTGATCCACACGAGAAGTTTGCCGGTTGGCTCCGGGCGGTCATCTCTTTTTATCGCGGCGTTAAGTGGGTTGGACGGATCGTCCGCGCCCCAGTTGTCTCCGAATATAATCTTGGCCACGAGCCATGTGGGCTTGTCTGGGTTGGAGAGGGGGATTTTTGCCGAGACTTCGCTGGTTTTAATAGTCCACCAGAGTTGACCGCAAGAGAGGTTTCCGGTTTTTGCAGAGTAATCAAAAATCACCCCGGCCGGATCCATATTGTAAACATCTTGGTTGAGGATGACTTTCAAATCTGTGTCCTTCGGTTGGATCAGCATGGAGAACCAGAGAGTTCCTTTGGCTTTGCCCAACCCGTCCTGCCCCCTCTCATCCTTGGGTTCCTTCCCATCGAGGGCATCAATTCGGAGATTGTCGAATATTGGCAAGCTCACATCAATCCGGCGCAGAGCCCGAATGGCTCGCTCCGAGCTGTTGAGTAGCTGGTTGCCTTGGGAAGGGAATTTTTTCCCATCGGCGTCTTGATACTCCAGCGAGCCGTTTCCGATGACATCCATTTCCTTTGGAGGTGGTTGCTCGGAGGATTGAATAGTCCAAGCTTTCGATTTCCAGCCAATGCCCTCGATGTAGAACGGAGCTTGTGGGCCGGAATCGTAGGTGAAGGTTTCTGACACACACTCCTCGTTTGTAGTTGCGCCACAAAGAGGCAAATGATGAACCAGAAGCAAGCTGGTTGTCAGGAGGAGGGGTTTGATGAGCGATGATTTCATTTTGTGTTTCGTGGGTTGTTTTGGGTGAGTCTCAGCGGAAGGAGCTTGTCGGATCGGCTTCGTCGGGGTCAAGTTGCTTCAATACGGGTTGACCGTCTTTGAGGGTGACGAGATAAAGGCTGCCTCCCTTGCGGGCTTGCACGGTCACTTGTCCCGCGCCGGGAATGGTGACAGTGGCGTCATAGATGCCGGTTTGTGAGGAAATCTCCGCCGTCCAGGCCACGACCAACCACTCGTTTTTGTCTTTGTGTTTTCGCGCCAGCACGCGGAAGGGGCGGCCCGGGGCGAGAACCGGCACCTGCTCTTTGGTCTGCAAATCCGATTTGAGCTGGCGCGAGTTTTTGAGTTCCTTAGGAAGTAGCTCATAGGCAGGTTGATCGGTGCCATAGAAATTTTTGAACTTGCCGTCGTCCACCAGTTCGCCATTGCGCAGGTAATCCTCATAGTGGCTGAAAAGAGCATGCACATTGCCAAGGGCTATCTGCTGCCACATCCAATCCGGCGGAGCATCCTGCGGGAATGATTTATCCCACTCGGGCGTGTGGTAGGTGCCGGCATTTCCGCCCAAGGAACCCATGATGTAAGCGCACTTGAGAAATCCTTGATATTGCACAGGGTCGGTGTCTTTCTTTGCCGCCCAAAACCAGTTGTAGGAAGTCGCGTCACCGAAGGCAAGTTGCTGCCCCAAGCTGTTGAGGGCCATGGTGAGGATATCCTGATCCCCGACAAAGCCGGAGTTGAAGTGGTTCACATAGTATTCCGCTGCGGGCAGGTCATTGACTCCGCGAAGCGGCGGGTAGGTGACAGTCCAAGAGCGCCAGCCGGGGTCGCGACCTCGGTGCGGATTCCCCCCCACAGTGTAGTAAACATAGAGATCGCGGTCCGGTGCGGCCTTTTTGACTTGATCGGAAAGGAGTTTGATGGAGTCGGCGTGCTTCTTGTCGATGTAATCGAGATGGTTTTTTCCTTGGGCCTTATACTCGGCGAATTTGGCGGCCACTTTGGGATCCTTCGACCATGCGGGGCCAGCGAATCCCCAGATCCCCATACCCCATTCGCCTCCGTTCAGGATAATGGAAATGGGAACCAGCTTGCGAATCTCAGCGATCGGCCTTGCCCTTCCGTCGCCTGCATCGATCCAGTATTGGTCCGGCGCCTCGGGACTGATGACCGTTGTCATGCCTGGGGCCCAGATCGTGCCATCCATCGACTTGGCTTGGGCGGAGAGCAATTTGCCATTTTCGTCGCGGGTCCAGACTTCCTGCGGCGGGTTCGGCGGGTCGTAGCGGTCGCAGATGAGCGCCAATTTGTATTGGCCCGGTTTCTCCTTCATCAGCTCGACCGTGCGTGCCATCGCGCTCTCGGGGTTTTTCAATTCCAGAAGCCTGCTTTCGCCAAGGTAGCCCTCGATGCTCAGGGCGTATCCCCATTTATCAGCAAATTCCTTGAGCAAATCGAAGGGCATGACCCATCCATAGCGGGTCAAGCGGGGAAGCGTGGATTTCGGATTGAAGACCGGCGGTTTGCTCGAAGACAAATAGGTGAGGGGATCGACCACCCCCTTGCTTTTATCGAGGGTCAGTCGGGCTTCCTTGAGCCCGGTTTGCGCAGAGCGGTAGGATTTGAGCAAATCGACAATCACCTGATCCGATCCGGTGTAGGAAACAATCCGGCCGCGCAACTCCACGCGCAAGGCATTCACCTCGGCTTCCAATGCTGTCACCGATTCGGGCTTGAACTTGTTTCGTAATTTCTCCCACTTGGCCCGCGCTCCGTTCATGGCGGAGTTGGCGTCGGTCCATTCCTTGGTCCCTTGGGTGAACTGCCCGCGGTCTTTTCCCTTCTGGTCGGATTCCGCCTTGGCTTGCACGACTTCAGGATCTGCGTCGGCGACTTGCGTCCAAGCCTTCGATTCTTCCGTGAGTGTGGCCTTTTTTTCCTGAAAAGTAGATTGCAAGCCAGTGATGGCCGGGTCGGTGGACGCTCCGGAGTCCACGAACTTCGTGACTGCATCCTGCGCCGATTTCCATTTGTTCTGCGACTCCTTGTAGGCCGCTTCGGCATCGGTCGCTGGATCTGCCGAAACAATCGGCTGGCTTAATGCAAGGAGAACGCTGAGAACGCCCCCAATCTTTCGTGTTAGTTTATTCATTTTTATTCGGGAATCAATCGGGGTTGTTGGCGATTTCTGTGGTATTAACCGGGAATGGAAAACATTCATTTTTCGAGATGATTACTGGTGGCTATGTGGACGGGGTTGACTTTTAACGCAGGAGAGGGAGTGGATGTTGGGCTTTGCAGTATTCTTCCAATATCAATTTTGACAAGGAAAAAGTTTGCGAATCGAAGGGTTGAATAGTCTGCTTGGATCAAGACCAAGCTGTGCCGGATAAAAATCAAAAGGAGAATTGACTTCTGCAGTATATTTGCGATTTCGATGGGGTATCGATCATCCATTTCGACCCGCATCAGAACTAAAGTTAGTAGCCATCGAAAATAGGGGTTCCTGTATAGCCTGCTCAACCCGCAGGCGTCGGAATAGGATTTTTCAAAATTTCAAATACCAACCACATCATGACCATAAAACCTGACTCAAAAAATGTCTTCGGCGGCGAGATCCAATATTTCCGTCTCGAGAAACGCTACTGGAAGCCGATCCTTCAAAAATTCAAGGACGCCGGCCTCAAGAATGTCACCACCTATGTCCAGTGGGCCACGCATCTGGTGGGGCCGCCGAGCGCTGAACATCCCGCAGGCGAACTCGATTTCGAGGGCCGGACGAATCCGAACCTGAACCTCTACCATTTCCTCGATCTGGTGCAGGAGATGGGACTGGAACTCAACTTCCGCTGCGGCCCGTTTTGCTGCAATGAAATGATCCATGGAGCGTATCCCGAGTGGCTCATCATGGGCGATCCCTCGATGATGGTCTGGGATTATCAGAACCGCACGACGCAGGGCTACTGGATCGGCAAACGCGAGGGTTCCCAGCCTTCCTACCTGCATCCCGAGTATCTCGCCTGGTGCCGGAAGTGGATCAACGAGGTGGACAAAATCATCAAGCCCCGCCTGAAATCCAACGGCGGTTTCATCACGATGGTGAACCTCGACAACGAGGTGAGCTACATCGTGCAGGACGGCATGCTCACGAGCGACTACAATCCCGTGAATGTCGGGCGCGGCGGTTTCTACCATCAGTTCCTCACCGAAAAATACGGCAACGCCGCCACTCTCCCTTATCCGCAAAAATACGCCTCCATTGAGGATGTGCAGCCTCCGCGCCAAGTCCCCGACGAGGTGGGCGACGACTTCGCGTGGTATGCCGACTGGTGCGAATTCAAGACCTGGGCCATGTCGAAATACATCGCCGCCCTGCGCGAAATGCACGAAGCGAACGGCGTGAAGGATGTGACTTTCATGACGAATTTCAATCCTCACCGTCCCGAGGGTGTGCCCACGCGCATGACAGAGTTTGAGAAAGCCACCGGCCCGCTTGGCGTCGCCGGCTACGACTTTTACCGAGGCACCTTCATGAGCTACTCGGGCTACCAGTCGATGGCGCGCGTGCTCAAGCTGATGAACGCGACGCTGCGCTACACTTGGTCGGCCGAGTTCATGAGTGGCACCTGGGAGCGCGCGCTGAAATCCCGCGTCTCCGACGACCACATGCGCTTTATGGCCCTCTGCGCGCTGGCGCAGGGCTGCAAGGCGATTTCCTGGTTCATGTTCCATGACCGTGATTGCTGGGGCGATTCGCCAGTGAGTTCCCATGGCCACGCCCGTCCGAGTCTTGCCGTGCTCAAGGCAGTCAAAAAGCTCGCCTGTGA
>JBIKUM010000031.1:0-14030 GCA_044347585.1 Terrimicrobiaceae bacterium | reverse complement strand
CCCTGAACGCCACCCGCGCAGCGGTGGAAGAAGGCATCGTCCCCGGCGGCGGCGTCGCTCTCATCCGCGCTCAGGCAGCCCTCGACAAACTCAAACTCAGCGGTGACGAAGCGATCGGGGCAGGCATCATCCGCCGCGCCATCGAGCAACCGCTCCGCACCCTTGCCGACAATGCCGGCCAGGAAGGCGCACTCATCGTGCAGGAAGTCAAGAAACGCTCCGGCGCAGAAGGCTACAATGTCGCCACTGGCGAATACGTGGACCTCATCAAAGCCGGTGTCGTTGACCCAGCCAAAGTGACCCGCAGCGCGCTTCAAAACGCCGCATCCATCAGCGGACTCCTCCTCACCACGGAAGCTCTCATCACAGAGCTCCCCGAGAAGGACAAAGCTCCCGCCATGCCTCCGGGCGGCGGAATGGGTGGAATGGGCGGTATGGACTACTAAGTCCAGCCACTCTGGCCCAAAGCCAAAACTCAACAACTCAGCCGGGTTCGCAAGAACCCGGCTGTTTTGTTTTTCCCCGTAAAAGATGGCGGCTTGAATAACAGGCCATGGCAAGGCAGTCTCGCCGCGTCCTGTGAATTATTCATCAACTCTCACATCCGCAGCCACCTCAACACTCCGCGACCTGCTGGCTGCGGCGGTGGCCGAGGGATACCACAAAATCGGTCAAGCTATTTTCAAAGCCGATGGCAACGGACTTCTGCTCTGCCACGCGGAGGATATCGGGCGTGAAGACTTGGAAATTTTCGACAACCCGCATGATGCCGCTTCCATCGCTCTTTATGACGATGCCGGCGCCTACCGCCCGCTCAAGACCGCGCCGAACCTGAAGCACGGCTGGGGACTGCGTCTCGCTACACTAGCGGATTTGCATCTGGCACTGGATTTACTCTACCCCGCCGCTCTGGCGAATTGGCGGGCTCTTCTACGCAGCAAAAAAATCGCCACGCCGCTGCGGGACACGGTGAATCGCCAAACCGGCATGTATCGCGTCACAGGCCTAATCACTGATGAAGAGGCTCAAGGGATTGTGCACTCCCTCTGCAGCCCGGGCTGCCTGCGCTGCATCCAGTGGCCGATCCCAACCGATGCAGTGCCACCGGTTGTTCCGATTAAAGAAAAAGAAATTCCGCTCCTCTGCATAGATGCATGCAGCCTGCTCATCGCGGAGGCAAGACGCGTTGTCAAAGCCCGACTCGGCAAGTGAACTGGGTAACGATCATCTGGTCGATGACGGCGGCGGCCTCCCTCACGCTGGCCGGCGTGCACGGATTTGTGTGGCTGCGCAGGAGGCAACAGATGGCGAGCCTCATGTTCTGCATCATGGCTGCGGCGACAGCGGGCATGGCCGGATGCGAGCTTTGGACCATGCAGCAAACGGACATGGTGGCCTACACACACGCCTTGCAGTGGTATAATGTCATGCGCTGGCTGGTCACGCTGGCGCTCGTCGGCTTCATCCATTTCTATCTTGGCTCGGGCAGACCCTGGCTGGAGTGGACGGTTTGTGGTCTGCGGACTCTCAGCCTGCTGGTGAATTTTCTTTTTTCTCCGATGGTCTACTACACGAGCATCGAGGAGTTGGTTCGCATTAAATTCCTCGGCACGGAGGTGACCGTAGTCGAAGGCATTCCCAGCCCATTTTCGATCATCGGACAAATCAGCCTGCTGGTGCTCGCGGGGTATTTGGTGGATGCGACTTGGCGAAGCGCGAAGGGCGAACACCGCCCTGGAGCGATTCGCGTTGGCTTGAGCGCGGTTTTTTTCGTCCTCGCCCTGTCGATTCAAATGATGTTCGCCCTCTGGGGATTCATCGGCATGCCGATTGTGGCGAGTCTCTTTTTTGCAGGCATCCTGATCGTGATGGGAGTCGAACTCAGCGAGGATATGCTGCGTTCTGCCAAGCTGGCGGAGCACCTAAAAATCCGGGAAAGCGAACTACTGAGCGAAAGAAAACTCACAGACGCCATCTTTGAAAGCGCTCCCGGCATGCTTTATTTGCAAGCATCCGACGGAAGCATGGTGAGGTGGAATTCACAGCACGAACGCGTCACGGGATACTCGAATGACGAGACCTCGCGAATGAAAGCCGAGGACTTCTGCATCGAAGCGGAGAAGGAGATTTTGATAGGGGCGCGAAACATGGCCTTGGAACAAGGCGGCCACGAGGTGGAGTTCGATCTAGCCCGAAGGGACGGTCGCACAGCGCGACACTTTTTCCGCATGGTTCCGGTGCAGGTCGCCGGAGAACCCCATCTCGTGGGAATCGGCATCGATGTCAGTTCGCAGCGCGCACTCGCGGCCGAGACGGAAAGGCAACGCGAGCAGATGGCCCACATCGCCCGCGTGGCGTCGGTGAGCGAGCTTTCGAGTTCGCTGGCACATGAGATCAACCAGCCTCTTGCCATCATTCTCAGCAACGCACAGGCGGCACAACGCCTGATGGCCCGCGAGAATCCCGACCTCAAGGAACTGCGTGAAATCCTGGATGACATCGTGAGCGCCGATATCCGCGCGGCCGATGTCATTAAGCGCCTACGGTCGATCCTCCGCCAAGGCAAGCCAGCCTTGGAAACCGTCTCTCCACACACGCTCTTCGACCAGGCGCTTTCCATGGCACAACCGGACCTCAAATCGGCGAACATCCAAGTTTCCAGACGCCACTCGAAAAAACTCCCCTTGCTTCAGGCCGACCGGATTCCCATCGAACAGGTTCTCTGGAACCTCATTAAAAACGCCTGCGAGGCGATGGAGGACAACGGCGCAAGAGACAAAAACCTGTCGCTGAGCTGTATCAACGAAGGCGGATGGCTCCGGTTCTCCGTAAGGGACAATGGCCACGGTCTGGGCGAGCAAAGCGACAAAATCTTCGAGGCATTCCACACGACCAAGCCAAAGGGACTGGGCCTTGGTTTGACAATCTGCCAAACCATCATCCGCGCCCACGGGGGAAACCTCTGGGCCGAAGCAAACAAAAGCCACGGCGCGACCTTTCATTTCCAACTCCCCCTTGTGCCTGAAAATCTATGAAGCAACCCGAAACTGTATTCCTCGTCGACGACGAAACCGCCCTCCTAAAAGCTCTTGGGAGACTCCTCAAGGCCGAGGGATTTGCCGTGCAGGCTTATGACAGTGCGATGAAATTTTTATCCTCAGCCAACAAAGATGGTGCAGGTTGCGTTCTTCTCGATCAATCGATGCCCGGCATGTCAGGAATGGAATTGCAACAACAACTCGTTCAAACAGACTCCCCGCTTGCGATTGTTTTCATCACAGGAAACGGCGACATTCCAATGAGCGTGCGCGCCATCAAGGCCGGTGCCATCGATTTCTTGACCAAGCCCGTCAAAGACAACGAGCTTCTCGCGGTCATTCGAACGGCCCTCGAAAAATCCCACAGCATGTTGGAAGCGAAGGCGGAAATCAAAGAATGGAGGCGAAGACACGCCGAACTGAGCGCACGGGAAAAGGAGGTTTTATTACATGTTGTCAAAGGACTTCCAAATAAACAGATCGCATCCAACCTCGGAGTTGTGGAGCAAACCATCAAAGTCCACCGAGGTCGCGTCATGACAAAGATGGGAGCGGAATCCCTCGCGCAACTCGTGCTCATGACCGAACGCCTTGGACTCAAGTGAAACCCTACCCCCCCTTAACAAGGCTTGAAAAACGGGCCAGTTTAAGCCACTTCAATGTCACGCTTTGCCTTTTACCAAAGTATAATCGACTCAAAGACGAAAAAATATATCATTCGCCCGATCAAAAGTTGAACCTCAACGAAACCTTAAAAAACCATTCTCCCCGAAATGATTTGTCACACTTCTAAATCAAGCATCGAACGGGCCGTGATTGATTGTGAATAACTTTGCTAATGCATAGACTCATTCAGACATTGAGCCGGTTTTGCGCTCGATCGATGAAAGCATGGAAGGTGCCCTTCCTGCTTGCTCTGTTCCTTTGCGCCCCCGTGATTTCCATGGCGCAAACGGTTCTCAGCGTTCGCGAGGCCGAGTTCCGGTCGCGCTGGGAAGGCCCGCAGGAGGACCGTGCTGTGACTCCGCAGTATTTTGAAACGGGAGGTGGACTTGGGGATGAAACGGGAGAGCAGGTGGGAGAATCCGTTCCGGATGAGGAGACGCCTCAACAAGGCTTCAGCGAATCGATGGACCGCATGGCGGAAAATCTGCGCCAAAGACTTCGCTTCGGGCCCTTGGATTTTCAACTCGGGCTGGCAACAGGCTGGGAATACACCAATCAGAACTCCGTGGGAGGAGACACCGATTTCAACGATAACAACAGCTTCTTTGCCGCGCCCACCGCAGCGGTCAAATACGAACGGGAAGTGGGCGTCTGGAATGTCGCGGCGAGATACGCCGCAGGCTACAGATACTATTTCAACCAGGACTACACTGCCGCTGGAACCGGCGCGCAGCGCAACCCGCTTTCGATGACCGGCGGAATCGATATCGGATACAACACAAGCCGTCTGGCGGTGAATCTCAACATCAGTGCCTCATCGGGAACCGGCTACGACCCCGTCGCTGGAGCCAACAACTGGCAAAGCACAGCATCCGGAGGCCTCTCGGTGCGCTACATCATTCGAGAAGAATTCAGTGTCGGCGGCGCGGTTTCTGGGACCTACTCGAACACGGCGGATGCCCAGGTGGCGCCGGGCGAAACTCCCCAACCTGAAAGCAACAGCCTGTCGGCCTCAGCGAGCCTTTTTGCCGATTATTTGGTGACACCAAAAACCAATGTTCGATTCATCCTCAGTGCGGGTCAGGATTTGCAGGATTTCAGCGGAGGCATCACTGAGGGAAGGCGCTATTTCGACGCCATGCTTATGCTGACCTACCAACTCGCGCCCAAGCTTTCGGTGGACGCCGGCGGTGGTGTGGGCTATGTGCTGGACCAAAATATTCCCGACCCCGAATACGTTGGCGTGAGGCCGGTTTACACAGCGGGGATCAATTACACGCCAACTGAGAAGACCTACTTCAAAGCCAAGTTCGGCATGCAGGGCGCGGATATCCGGCCGAATTTCAGCTTGGTCGCCGGCTGGGATATGCGGGAAAAAACCCGCCTCTCGCTCTCGGTCTACCAGAACCAAGGTTTCTCCAGCCTGTCGCCGGATCAGTATAACATCACTCGCGGTTTGTTAGGCACGGTGGCCCAGCAGTTGTTCAAAGGCATCAATGTCTCACTGTCCGCCGGCTACGAGCAGTCGGAGTATGTCTCTCTGACCAGCGAGAAACTTCCCAATCCGGTCGAAGGTCCGGCCTCCTACTGGCTGGCCAATGCCTCTCTCTACTGGCGCATTCGCGAGTGGCTGGCTTGGCAGAACACCTTCCAGGTCTCTACTGGACAGGCGAACAACGAGGAGCTCCAAACCCGCTTCGACACGAGCTTCAATTTCAATTTCTAATTTGAGCGAAGAGGATCGCCCACACGCCTGAGGTGGGCCAGATACTCGACATTTCCATCATGTCCCGTGATGGGTGACGGAATGTGTCCGAGCCACTGTTGACCAGATTGCTCGACGAAGCTGCGGATTTTTTCGATGCAGGCCAAACGCACGGCCTCATCGCGGACCACACCTCCAGGAGGCAGCGAACCTTTGGGTGCCTCGAACTGTGGCTTGATGAGAAAGACGGCGTCCGAGCCTTCGGGCAAAATCTTGAAAACCGCAGGCAAAATGGCGGTGAGGGAAATGAAACTCACATCACCCACTGCCAGCACGGGAGGGGGCGAGAGGTCATCAGGCTCGAGGAAGCGGGCATTGAAGCCCTCTCGGCATAAAACGCGCGGATCGGCCCGCAGGCGCCAGTGGAGCTGCGAGTGCCCGACATCCACCGCATGCACGCAAGCGGCACCGCGTTGGAGCAGGCAATCGGTGAATCCGCCAGTGGAGGCTCCGATATCGACACAGACAAGACCGGCGGGATTGATGGCAAAATGATCCAGCGCCGCCTCGAGCTTCAAGCCGCCCCGACCGACATACTTTTCTCGTGCGGCGAGACTGATGTCCGCATCCGGCGCAACAGGCGTCCCTGCTTTGGTGACGAGTTGGCCTTTGATGTAAACCTGGCCGGCCATGACGGCGCGGGCGGCCTGGTCCAGCGTCTCGAAAAAGCCGCGTTCGACGAGTGCCGCATCGAGCCGTTTTTTGCCGGATGCCATAGTGACTGCCGCTAAGGCTTCAGGGCTTCTTCGGGAAGGCGTCGTTCGAGATCACGGTGCCATCGGTGGCGAGGAGCTGCATCTCGCCGAAGTAGGTTCCATTTGGCCCGTAGCACCAGATAGACCAGATGGGCACGGCGGAACTACCTTGCTGATTAAGCACGAAGCTCACGGTGCCGATCTGCTTTCCATTCGCGCCGGCATATTGCTGGGCGATATCGAAAGCCTCGCGGGAATCTAGTTGGACCTTGGAAAGGTCGAGCGGCTTGGCGGAGGAAAAAATCTCACGCAAACCGAGTGCAGGCTTGTCGGAAATGATCTGCCCCGAGGCGACCTGAATGTTGCGCATGCCCTTGTCATCAGGCCCGGCTTGGGCGGAGACATACCAGGTGTCGGGATCGGGATCCGCGTTGTCGGCAGAGAGTTTGAGAACTCCATTCCGATACTTCTCCGGAAGCGCTTCCAGACAGGCCAAAGCGCCCTTGGAGTCCATCGCTTGAAGGGTCGAAGAAGCGAGGAGGAGCGCAAGAGCGAGTGGCTTGAGCATGGGTCTCAATCCGTCAATGACTCGCGCACCTTGTTCAGCTCCGTCTGCTCGGCCAGTTTGCGTGTCACCTCGCGGATGCGGCGGCTCAAAGTGGTGGAGAGACCGATCAGCAAGAGAATGCCGGCCGAGGGATGGTTGTTGATAAACTCCTCCAAGTTGTCGCGGGTGATAACCCAATACTGGCACTGTTCGATAGCCACGACGGAGCACACGGCCTCGGAGGGATCGAAGAGATCCACCTCGCCCATCCATTCGCCCTCCAGCACTTGACCGAGGAGCACATCATTGCCTTGGTCGTTGCGGCGGGCATGAAGCACGCCATCAGTAATCAGGAAAAGTTTCCCATGGGAAATTCCCTGTTCAATAACCACCGTTCCCGGTGTTGCTGTTTCAAAAGTGCCGTAGGATGAGAGGGCCTTGACATCCTCTGGATCGAGGTTGGCGACAATGCCGACGGCTGGAAGTTCTGGTGTGCTCATGGATGTGGGTTTGAGTTGATCGTGTTTGGTTTTAAACGCGGGTCCGCTGTTATTGGCAGGCCTCGCATTCCCCGCCGTTGCGCATGGCTTCGATGGAGCAGGCCATTTTCTCCTCGGCGGTGTATTCGGGCTTGGGCCCGGCAACAACTCCGCGGAGTTCCTTTTTCACATTGGTGGTCGGGCCTTCGATGCTGGAGGCCCCGAGCGTGCGCAGGTAGTAGGTGGTCTTCAGACCCGTATGCCAGGCGCGGCGATACATATGGCTCGCTATCTTCATATCGGGCTCGCCGATGAAGAGGTTCACCGACTGGGACTGGTCGATCCACTTCTGGCGGCGCGCGGCGGCGTCGATGACGAAGTCGAAGGGAATCGAGAAGACGGTGCGGTGCTTCTCGCGGATCGAGGCTGGGATGTCCTCGATGTTGCCAAGCTCGCCCTCGAAATACTTGATCTGTTCAAGCATGCGGGTGTCCCATTTTCCGATCTTCTTCAGGTCGCGGACCAACTCGGTGCTGAGGATGGTGAACTTGCCACCGAGATTTTCCTTCGCGTAGAGGTTTTTGTAGTTCGGCTCGATGCAAGGCGTGGTGCCCATGATGTTCGAGATGGTGGCGGTGGGAGCAATCGCGATGACATTCGAGTTGCGCATGCCCTGTTTCTTGATTTTTTCGCGGACTGGCGACCAATCCATGCGACCGCCACGCGGCACATCGATTTTGACACCGCGTTCGCGCTCGAGAATGTCGATTGTATCTTGCGGGAGCAAACCACGGTCCCACTTCGAGCCACGAAAACTGCTGTATGGCCCGCGCTCGGCGGCGAGGTCGCTGGATGCCGAATACGCATGGAAGGCGATGGCCTCCATGAACTCATCGTTGAAATCAACCGCCTCCTGGCTCGCAAAACTGACATTGCGCATGAAGAGCGCGTCTTGGAGGCCCATGACTCCGAGACCAATCGGACGGTGCCTCACATTCGAGCGCTTCGCGGCCTCGGTCGGGTAGAAATTGATGTCGATGACATTATCGAGGGCGCGGATGGCGACATGGATTGTCTCGCGAAGCATTTCGTGATCGAGCGAACCGTCGGCTTTGAGGTGCGAGTTGAGAACAACCGAGCCGAGGTTGCAGACGGCTGTCTCATCCTCGCTGGTGTTCAAGGTGATCTCGGTGCAGAGGTTCGAGGAGTGGATGACTCCGATGTGGTCCTGCGGACTGCGGAGGTTGCAGGGATCTTTGAATGTGATCCACGGGTGACCAGTCTCGAGAAGCATCTTGAGCATCTGCTTCCAAAGATCGATGGCAGGCACCTCCTTGCCTGTGATTTTGCCTTGGCGGGCGAGTTCCTCGTAGTGGAGGTAGCGCTCCTCGAATTTGCGTCCGTAGCTGTCATGGAGATCGGGAGCCTCGTTCGTGCGGAAGAGCGTCCAGTTCTCGCGGGCCTCCATGCGCTTCATGAAAAGATCAGGAACCCAGTTAGCGGTATTGAGGTCGTGCGTGCGACGGCGGTCGTCGCCGGTGTTGCGGCGGAGTTGCAGGAAGTCTTCCACATCGTTGTGCCAGGTCTCGAGGTAGGCACAGCCTGAGCCGCGACGCTTGCCGCCTTGGTTGACGGCGACAAGTTGGTCGTTGTGGAGCTTCAAGAAGGGAATCACACCCTGGCTCTCGCCATTCGTGCCCTTGATGTAGCTGCCGGTGCCGCGAACCGCTGTCCATGAGCCTCCGAGGCCGCCGGCCCATTTCGAGAGGTAGGCGTTTTCAGCGATGCCGCGCTGCATGATCGACTCGATCGAGTCGTCCACTTTGTAGAGGTAGCAACTAGAGAGCTGGCTGTGCAGGGTGCCGGAGTTGAAGAGCGTCGGTGTGCTGGAGCAGAAGCGGCGGCTCTTGTAGAGATTGTAAAGACGCACGACCCACTCCTCGCGCTTGGAAGGCTCGTCCAAGAAGAGCCCCATGGAGACACGCATCCAGAAAAATTGCGGAGTCTCCAAGCGGCGCAGTGTTTTTTTGGTTTTATCGATGATGAGATAGCGGTCGTAGAGCGTCTGGATGCCGAGGAAATCGAAATCCATGTCGGCTGTGGGATCGATGGCGTCAGCGAGAACATCGAGATCGTATCCGAGAAGTTTCGGCGTGAGACGCTCAATGCTAACGGCCGTGCGGAGGTAGCTTTTGAAAGCCTTGCGGTGCGCATCGCGGAGGCCCTCAATGCCATCGCGCTGGATTTTCCAATCAAGGACCTCCTCGTAGATATACGAGAGCATGATGCGGGCCGCGAATTTGGCGAAATCCGCATCGCGCTCAATGAGCGTGCGGGAGTTGAGAATGACCGTGTTTTTCAGGATGTCCTCGGTCACCTCGGTGGCAAGCGAGCGGCGAAGCTCGCGCTCGATCTGGAGGGCGTCGAGGTTCAGGTCGAGTCCGATCATTGCAAACTGGATTCGCTTCCGGAGTTCGGATCCATCCCAGAGAACGCTCTGGCCGTCACGTTGAACGACCATGATTAGCGACTCCTGCATGTCGTTAATCTCGGCCTCGGCTTCGGTTTTGACGACTTCCTCGCGGTGGCTGGAACGCTGGGCACGGTAGAGGATGTAGCTCTCGGCAACCTTGTAGTAGCCTTGGCGCATCAGTTCCTCTTGCACGAGATCCTGCACATCCTCGATGTGAACGAAGGCGGAATCACGGGCGCGGACGCGGTCGCTGACGCCACGGGCAATCGAGGCGGCCGCCTCGGCATTTTCCTTCATGGAAAGGAAGGCACGGCGGCAGGCAGATTCAATCTTGGACTCCATCCAAGGAACCACCGAACCATTGCGACGAATCAGGCGAACATTCATCGGCTCGGACTCCATGGCGAGCGCGGAAGCGTCTCCGGAGCGGATCGAGCGCTTGAAAACGAGACTCTTTGCGACATCGTGCGCGTCGTTTTCGATAAGCGCCTTCTCGATGAGGAGCGAGAGGTCATGCTCTGAGAGGCGCAGCGAGCCACCCTTCTGGGCTTGCTCCGCGAGGCTCAAAGCCACGGAGTGGGCCACATTCGCAACGAAGCCGCGGTTCTGCTCGTTGAAAATATTTTTCTCCTCGCGCGACAAGAGCAGGTCGGTGAGAGCGGCTCCGATTTCATCGGCCACATCGGAGAGGTTGAACGACTGTTCGTCGCCGTTGGTGCGGGTCACTGTGATTCCCGTGAGCGGGTGCGCCGGGGTGGCGATGGATTCGCGCCAGGAGAAGTCGGGCTTCTGGTCGCGTGGCATGGTGACGAGGCGCTTCAGAGCGATATCTTCGTCGAGAGAGAGGTGTCGAGGCATGTGTTTTTTGGGTAGTGGAGGATTTTTTAAAGTTCGTCGTCGCTTACGCCGGCTAGGTCAATGCCTCGGCGATATTCCGTGACACGGCCTTCGAAGAAGTTCGTTTCTTTTTTGATCTCCATCATTTCGGAGAGCCATGGGAGCGGATTCTCGAGGTTTTTGTGGAGGGGTTCGAGACCCACACCGACAAGACGGCGATCGCCGATGTAGTCGATGTAGCGCCCGAACTCGTCGGCTGTCAGGCCAACGGCGGCGACGGGCAGGCAATCACGGATGAATTGTTTCTCGAGCGCAATCGCCTCGGCCATCGTGGAACGAAGTTCCTCGCGGAATTCCTCAGTCCAGATTTCGGGATTCTCGTCCACGAGGTCTTGGAAGAGCTGGCGCAGAAGCTCAATGTGGTTCGACTCGTCGCGCAGCGTGTAGCTGAACATTTGCCCGATGCCGGGAAATTTGTTTTGGCGGTAAAGCGCGAGGATCATGCCGAACAGGCCATAGAACTGAGTGCCCTCCATGCACTGGCCAAAAAGAAAAATATTCTTCGCCAGAGCGAGCTTGTTCTCGTGATCGGTCAGATCCATGTCGCGGCGGAGCGCACGGCTGTTGCTCACAACAAAATCGGTTTTGTTTTTGATCGTCTTCACATCCTCGAACATGGCCTCGCACTCGTGCGGATTGATGCCGAGCGAGCTGATCATATAAACCAGCGAGTCGGCGTGGATGTTTTCCTCCTGCGCGTGGCGACCCAGAACCAGCTTGAGTTCGGGAGCTGTGACCGCCTCCCGAATGACATGAAGAATGTTGTCACCAACGATGCCTTCGGCAGCTGAGAAATAGCCGATGCCCATCTTGATGATCCAGCGGTCCACATCGGAGATCGTGCCGCTCGTGTCGCGCCAATGCTCGCAGTCCTTCTGCATCGGCACATCCTCGGGCTCCCAGTGGTTCGCCTTCATTTTTTTGTAGAGGTCGTAGGCCCAGGTGTATTTCAAGGGCAGGATGTTGAAGAACATCGTTTGGCGTCCATTGATGACGCGCTTGGCGGCGAATGCGGCTTCGGCCTTGTCGCGATCCAGTATGAACTGGCGGTCTCCGAGTGTGATGGTGGTGGTAGGCATTTTTAAATGAAGAATTGAGTTGGCAACTGCGTTGGCGGGTCTTTCTGCATGCAATCTACGGCATGCGCGGGCAAGTGGATGTGCTTTTTATTTTTCAAACCCCAAAAAGTCAAAAAAAATCTCTATGTTGTGGAATTTTTTTTACCAACCACAATATATAGTGGTTTCTCAGGAGCATAATCCGGGCCAACTTTTCTGGTTTTTTCTTAAAAATTCAGCCTGGAGAGGGCGGTTTTTGAGTAAAAAAGTGCCGGAATTTTGCAAACTGCAGCGCAGCGTGCACCGCAACCGAAAATACGAATTTGAATCGCCTGAAACCGGAGCAGACGCGCCAGATGAATGCGGGCGGGAGAACCGCATGGAGACTCGTTTTGATCGTGACTTCTGGCTAATGGGCCGATTTTTGACGGAGTGGTGTCCGGGAGTAATTCGGCGGCTTCCGAGGGGATATTTGGGTCAAGCCGGAGGTCGACCCTCCCAGTGTTTGCGCGCTGCCACGCGGGTTCTGTGGCGGAGCAACTGTGAGCGCCGGAGAGAACTGCGTGTGGACATCGAAACAGGGCTCACGCCTGAATGGGCGCTGAAAACAAGAGTGCCCGTGAAGCTTCCTCCACGGGCACCTTGCTATGAAAACCCCGAACCAACTCCGGGAAATTTTTTTACTTTTTGACGGACTTTTTCTTGGACGGGCGAACGACCACGAACGAGCCAATGGCTCCGGGAATCGCTCCTGCGACCACGAGCACGCCTTCTTCTCCGCGAACTTGAAGGATGCGCAGGTTTTGAACGGTGATGCGCTCGTCGCCCATGTGACCTGGCATGCCCATGTTTTTCCAAACACGGCCAGGAGTCGAGCGGTTGCCGATGGCGCCGTTACGACGATGCATCGTGGAACCGTGGCTGGCAGGCTGTCCAGCGAAATTGTGCCTTTTGATAGTGCCTTGGAATCCTTTGCCCTTGGACTGGCCAATGATGTCGACAAACTGTCCGATCTCGAAGTTTGTCACGGGAAGCTCAGCGGCTTCTGGTGCGGCTTCGCCATCCGCAAGGCGGAACTCGCGAATGAAGCGCTTCGGGGTGGATGAGGATTTGGCGAAGTGGCCGGTCATGGCCTTGCCCACACGCTGGGGCTTTTGTTCGCCGTAGCCGATTTGAACGGCGGAGTAGCCATCCTTATCAGCGGTCTTGACCTGAAGAATGTGATTGCCGCCTGCTTCGATGACGGTGGCTGGAGTGACACGGCCCTTTTCATCATAGATGCGGGTCATGCCGAGTTTTTTTCCGAGAAGTCCGATGCTCATGGCTTTAAATTAGATTTTGATTGTGATGTCGACGCCGGCAGGAAGGTTGAGCTTGCGGAGCTCGTCCACCGTCTTGGAAGTGGGCTCGACGATGTCGAGGAGGCGTTTGTGGGTGCGGATCTCGAATTGATCCATGGATTTTTTGTCAACGTGAGGAGAGCGGTTGACGGTGAAACGCTCGATGCGTGTGGGGAGCGGGATCGGGCCGGTGACTTTAGAGCCGGTGCGCTTGGCTGTTTCGACGATTTCCGAAGCCGAGGCGTCGAGAATGCGATAGTCGAATGCCTTCAGGCGAATCCGGATTTTCTGACTGGTTTGTGCTGCCATGATAATAAAGAGCGATTGAGGATTTTTCTTGAGCCCCCGAATCAGCGGGAGGGGCAAGTTAGGGATTTACCGTATTTTGGCAAGAGGATTTTCGGTAAAATTTTTTCCAGATGGAAAATCACATTCGGGCATCCCTCGCGGCGGCTTCACTCAGGGCTGCGCCAAAGCCCGGCAGCCTCGATTCAATTTGAATCCAGGATGGCGCCCCGGCTGGCGCGTGGGGATTGGCAAGGTGCATTTGAACGGCCCGCGCGATGCTGAATGAAAACAACTCGATAGTGCGCTGCTCGAGTTCGGCATCGTATTGCAGGGTATTGATGCGGGCATCGGCTGCGTAGAAGCGCAGCATCCCCCGCGCGGCTCGCAGGTATTTTTCTTGGAGTCCGTCGAAAGGATTCGCGGTAGAGCACGCAAATCCCTTCGAGGCCGTGCGCAAGAGGCAGAGCGCGACATCGCATGCCATTTTATTGAGGCCGGCGCGCGGGTCTGATTCGGAGAGACTCTGGTGCTTGTGATCGTAGCTCTCGGCGATATCGACCTGACAGATTTTCTCCATGGCGGCCGTGCGAAAAACATCCGCCATCATGCCAGTCTCCACGCCCCAGTCGGAGGGGAAACAAACGGATTCCGCGATGCTGCGGTGCAGGCAAACCTCGCCGCTGATCGGATAGCGAAAAAACTGAAGCGGCGCGAGCGTTTGGGCAAAGCCCTCGATATCCTCCATGGCCTGGAGAAGCGGAGTGATGAGAAGCCGCATGACTCG
>JBIKUM010000574.1:0-3771 GCA_044347585.1 Terrimicrobiaceae bacterium | reverse complement strand
GCGGTATTCTGCCGCAGTTGCAGATGCAGGTCGGTGAAGGCTTCCTCGACCGCCACCGCGTTGTCCTTGTCCTGGTATAGCTTGACCAGGGCTTCGGCCAGATTTTCCGGCGTCGCCTGGTCCTGCAGGATTTCCGGCACGACGAAGCGGCCAGCCAGGATATTGGGCAGGCCGACGAAGGGCAGATAGGCCATGCGCTTCATCAGCCAGTACGAGAACTTGGCGATCTTGTAGGTAATGACCATCGGCCGCTTGAGCATAGCTGCTTCCAGCGTCGCCGTGCCACTCGCCACCAGCGATACGTCGGCAGCCCCCAGCGCATCCTGGGCATGGCCGAAGAGCAGGCGGAACGGCACGTCGCCGCCCTGCTTCTGGTAAATGGCCATCTCGAACTGCAGGCGCGTTTCACGGGTCGTCAGCGGTACGACGAAAATGGCCGTCGGCAGGAAACGCTCGCGGATGATCTTGGCCGTTTCGACGAAGGTCTCGGCCATCATTTCCAGTTCGCCCCGGCGACTGCCGGGCAGCATGGCGAAGACCGGATAATCGCGGGGCAACGACAGCTTCTCGCGCACCGCCTGCTTGCTGGTCTGCAGCGGGATGATGTCGGCCAGCGGATGCCCGACGTAGGTCACCGGAATGCGTTCTTTCTCATAAATCTGCGGTTCCATCGGGAATAAGGCGAGCACACGGTTAACCGCCCGGCCGATCTTCTTGATCCGCCCACCGCGCCAGGCCCAGATCGACGGGCTGACATAATGGATGGTGCGTATGCCGGCCGACTTGAGGTCGGTTTCGAGGCCGAGATTGAAATCGGGTGCATCGATGCCGATGAAGATATCCGGCTTCAGATCGAGCAGACGCCGTTTCAACTGGCGGCGAATACCGGCGATTTCGCGGTAGTGCTTGAGGGCATCCCAATAGCCCATGACCGACAGCTTCTCCATCGGCCACCAGCTATCGAAGCCCTGCCCCTGCATTTTCGGCCCGCCGATGCCGTAGAAAACGGCATCCGGCAGGTGGGTTTTCAGGGCGGCAATCAGGTGGCTGCCCAAGAGGTCCCCGGAGGCCTCCCCCGCCACCATGGCAATCCGGACGGCATTCCCCATATCAGCGAATGATGCCTCGCTTGGAGACCTCGAGAAAATCGACAAACCGCTGGACGTCCGGCTGAGTCTTGGCATCCTCGACCAGTTTTGCCTTGGCTTCCTCGAGTAGCAATCCCGATTTGTACAGCGTACGGTAGGCGCGCTTCAGCGAAGTGATCGCATCAGCCGTGAAACCACGACGCTTCAATCCTTCAACGTTAATGCCGTAAGGCTGTGCCGTATTGCCGGCAGCCATCAAGTAAGGCGGCACATCCTGCAGGATCACTGTGCTGACCGCAGTCATCACATGAGCGCCAATCCGGCAGAACTGGTGCACCCCGGTAAAACCACCGAGTATGGCCCAGTCATCGACCACGACATGCCCCGCCAGCGAGGCATTGTTGGCAAACGTAACCTTGTTGCCGACCTGACAATCATGGGCAATATGCACGTAGGCCATGATCCAGTTGTCATCACCAAGCCGGGTCACGCCGGCGTCCTGGACGGTACCCAGGTTGAAGGTGCAGAACTCGCGGATGACGTTGCGATCGCCAATTTCCAGCCGGGTCGGTTCCCCGGCGTATTTCTTGTCCTGCGGCACCTCGCCGAGCGAACAGAATTGGAAGATGCGATTGTCGCGCCCGATGCGGGTATGTCCGTGAATGACCGTGTGCGGGCCGATGACCGTGTTATCGCCGATCTCGACGTGTGGACCGATGATTGAATAGGCACCGATCTCGACATTGGCGCCTATCCTGGCGCCCGGATCGACAATGGCAGTCGGATGAATCATTTTAGAGATCCCGCTTGGCGCACATCAGCTTGGCCGAGGCAGCCAGCTGACCATCGACCTTGGCTTCGCCATAAAACTTCCAGACGCCGCGCATCTGGCGTTCCAGCTGGACATGCAGGTGCAATTGATCGCCCGGCATCACCGGACGCTTGAAACGGGCTTCATCGATCCCGGCGAAATAAAACACGTCGCTTTCGGTCGGCTTCTTGCCCTCGGATTTGAAGGACAGGATACCTGCCGCCTGCGCCAGCGCTTCCATGATCAACACGCCCGGCATCACCGGGTGATGCGGAAAATGGCCGACGAAGAACGGTTCATTGATGGTGATGTTCTTGTAGGCATGGATGGACTGCCCGGGAACCACCTCGAGTACCCGATCGACCAGCAGGAAGGGGTAGCGATGGGGCAAGTACTCAATAATTTCTTTAATATCCATTTAATCAAGCCTCTGTATCTTCTTCTTTAAGTTTTTTCTCAAGTTCCGAAACACGCTCGGCCAACTTGGAAAGGCGGCGAATATGGGAAGCGTTCCGCATCCAGTGCTCATAGCTGTCGAGAGGAAAGACGCTGCAATGCACACCACCCGGTTCGACGATACTCCGCATCACGGTCGACGCGCCGGAAATGGTGGTGTTTGGCGCCAGCGTCAGGTGGCCGCTGATCATCGTCGCGCCGCCAAGGATGCAATGCTCACCCAGCGTCGTGCTACCGGCCATCCCGGTACAGCCGGCGATTACCGAATAGGGACCAATGTTGCAGTTGTGGCCAATCATCACCAGATTGTCGATCTTGCAGCCCTCACCGATCACGGTATCATCCAGCGCGCCGCGATCTATTGTTGTGTTGGCGCCAATTTCGACATCATCGCCAATGACGACCGCACCGATTTGCGGAATCTTGATCCATTCCTTGCCATCAGGTGCGAAACCAAAGCCGTCGGCGCCAATCACCGCACCAGAGTGCAGGATGGCCCGCTGCCCGATCCGGCAGCCATGATAGATGGTCACCCGTGGATAAAGCACGCTATCGGCGCCAATCGTAACGCCATCGCCAATCACACAACCCGCATGAATCCGGACATTTTCACCAAGCGCGACATTCTTGCCTATGCTCACCTGCGGGCCAACCATCACAGAAGCCGGCAGTTCAGACTCACTGACCGCAGAGGGATGGACGCCACGCACGACAGCGGCCTCAGGGTTGAGCAAGCCCGCCACCCGGGCGTAATAGGCATAAGGATTGGCCGTGACGATACGCGGTCCGGCAAAACCATCCGCAGCATCGGGCGCCAAAATGATCGCTGCCGCCTTGGTCGTCTGCAACTGGCTGCGATATCTGCGATTGGCCAGAAAGGCGATATTTCCCTCGCCAGCCGAGGCCAGCGTCGCAACCTGAACAATGCGCGTCGCCGGATCACCAAGCACATCGCCGCCCAAGCGGGCGGCGATTTCTGCAAGGGTGAGCGCTATCCCACCCTGAACCGCCATTACTTGGCTTCCGACAATGCTTTGATCACGCGCTCGGTAATATCCAGACGCGGGCTGACCCACACGACATCCTGCAGAATCAGGTCGAACTTTTCGGCTTCAGCAATCTGCTTGATGGCCTTGTTGGCCTTTTCGATCACCGCAGCATTCTCTTCGTTCTGGCGGAGATTCAGATCCTCACGAAACTCGCGCTGGCGGCGCTGGAATTCCCGGGACAGTTCGCCGAACTCCTTCTCCTTGGTGCGACGATCGCTTTCCGCCATGGTCACCGAATTCTTTTCCAGGTTTTCCTGCATGCCCTGCAACTGCTTGGCCATGCGCTGCAGATCCTGATCACGCTTGGCGAATTCGCCTTCCAGCTTCTTGGCAGCCTTCTGGGCAGCCGGCGCATCACGGAAAATAC
>JBIKUM010000441.1:0-3775 GCA_044347585.1 Terrimicrobiaceae bacterium | reverse complement strand
CGAAGCTTCAAAGCCACGACATAAGGTTCTTTTTATCGGTTTTCCCAATCCAGATGACGGGATTCAGCCGTTTTATGCTTCGCCACATGTGGGGAGTACGTTTCGGTTGCCTCGATATGCCTTTGAAACAGGGTATGAAAATAAATGTGTGATTGAGTATATTTCAGATGGATTAAGGGTTATTCAAAATGACATGAGTCGAGAGGATCAGAACTATCTTTTCCGGGTCCGGACGAGGCGAGATGAAAAAGGGAAGATGGTGAGTGCGTTGTATGGAAAAATCGAGGGGCGGTTTGACTTTGATCAATTTGGGGTCGTGACTTTTCATTATTTCTTAAATCCGACTCCGAATGATCGCAATTTGGAGTTTGGTGCAAATCTTTTATCAGACAAGAAATAACAAGAGTCGCCAGGGACAGGAAAAGAGTCGCCAGGGACAGGAAGATAGTTAAAATAGTTTGCAATATAACAGATACTAGGTTCGTTATGAGTAGAAGAGGCGCTAAGAGGGCGATCTGAGAGTGGAGACTCATATGCGAACAGCGAGAATCGTGGAGGATGGTGCGGCATATTATCATGTGATGTCGCGGGTGGTGGATCGGCGGCGGGTCTTTGATGATGGGGAGAAGGAGCTCTTTCGCAAGACGATGCGGGCGGTAGAAGGGTTCAGCGGGACGAAGATCCTGACGTGGACCGCCATGGAGAATCCTATTAGCGCAAAATCCGGTTGGATTTTAGGTTAAGCGACCGCCTTTTCGACCATATCGACAAACTTTTTTGAGAAGTCTGGCATGGCGATTACGGGTTTGAGCTTCGCTGGGATTTTTTCTGGATTGATTTGAGCTTCCTGGAAAGCCTTGCGCAGGGCAGCTATCTCGATTTCAGCGAAAACTTCCTCGAGGGAGCTTTTTCCATTGAGGAGGACCGTCAAGTAGGTTGGGTTCTGCAAGTTTTTGACCAGCGGGGTTTCGGCGAGGATCGTCCGGAGCATGCGGCCTGACGAGGCGTTTCCGGTGCGGCGACGGTTACCGCGTTTAATGCTGCGGAAGAATTGTTCGAGTATATTGTTGGTTCGTTGTGGTTGGATCAGGAAAGTTCCGGATGGTGTCTGGATGGTAATTGGGTCGGCAAAGAGCTTGCCCCAGTACTTGTTGATCTGTTCGATCATTTTATGTGCGGCCCGGTCCTGCGGATAGTCCTTGCGGCTGGTCAGCCAGGTACGGAACGTTGTAACATTCTTTTCGATGGTACTGATGTTGTTTTGATTACCTCCGTCATTGAGCCCATGCGGGCCGGTCGACATCGCAATCCGCATGGCTTTGCGCAGTTTCTCGAAGATGATGATTTTCGCTTCGAGCGCCGCGATGGCTTTCCAAAGGGTTCTGTCCATCATGATTGGCTGCAGAATGTTATGGAGTTTACAGTAGGGAAGGTTATCCCGCCACTGGCCCCTCAACTGGATACCCTTGATCCGCTCGATATCCGTGCTTAAACGGCGGAGCCGCCGGGCGAAGGACAGGTGCTGATGATCGAACGGAAAGCCGTATCCGTCGCCATTGGTTTTTGCACTCAGCGCCCATTGGATCAGAGTGTAGGCCGCGACCACCGGGGCTAAGGCGACCGCTTTGGCGGGAAACGCGGCGAGCCCCAGGCCGCATTGCAGGGCGTCACTCATCGCGGGGTTGGCGTCCATTTCGCGCTTTAACTGTCTGGCACGGGAGTGCAGCTTCGCGCTGATGCCATGCTGGTTGAGCCGTGTGCGGATTATGTCGTAGTCAGGCCCCAGGTAATCCTTGCCGATATCGCGCAGAAAATGGAAATGGCAGATAAAGTCGGGGACGCCGGGGAAGACGCTGGCCACGGCTGCCAGAATACCGTTTCCCATGTCGTGAACCAAGGCTGCTGGGATGCCGAAGGCCTGTTTGAGCCGCTCCAGAAACGGCGCGATATACGTTTCGTTTTCGGAGGGCAACTTGACGTTGCCCAACACAATATCGGAGAGCGCATCGATCGAACTCATCAGAAACGGATCCCCCCCTTCACAGGTGGCGTCCAAGTGACAGATGTAGCCACCACGGGTCTGCATGTCGGCGCGCAGCTCCGGTGCCCGGCGCTGATGAGCAAGAGCCAGGTAGACGATGAACTTCATGCCCAGCAGCGAGACCTCCCGCGGGCTGATATGGATGTTGTTTTGCGCCAGTTCTGCCACAACCTCGGTTTCGTTGCGATACCGCAGGAACAGGGCTTTTCCGGCATAGACCATCACGTCGTAGCCGAAGTTGGCGCCGGAAGGCACCAGGGCGCAAAGTTCTTCTGAACGCTGCGTCTTGCCGCATGATGTGCAAAGCAAGAACACTTCTCGCGCCTGAAATGGGCCGAGATGCAACGTATGGACTGTACGGACGCGCGTTTTCCGGACCGTTAACTTGGTGTCACACTCAGGACAGTGCGTCCGTTCGGAGCGGAACTCAACCACAGGCGGCTTGCCAAACAGAGTGGACGTGCGCAGATCCTGAACCAGAGCGGTCCGATGTGCCGCCAGGCTACGAATCAGGTCGAATGTGGCGTTTTTTTTAAAGTCAGGCCGTGGCGCAGGAAGAAGTCAGAGAGACTGCCGGCTTCGACCAAGACCTTTTGCTTTCGTAGTTGCCGACTCAAGGCTTCGTGACTCAAGGCGGGGTGTTTGATCTTTTCCACCAGGATCGCAATCGCTTCGGAGGGTGTCGGTTGCCGGTTGGCTGCATGAAGCATGCCGAGGCGGCGCTCCCGCTGTCCGTTGTAAACCGCTGTGTCCGCACCGTAGTAGATGAACCTTCCTTGTGTTTTTTCCCGTCTAAGTTTCGGCTCGGCGGCAAAAGCCGAAAGGAATGAACGTGGATCCAGCCCCACCAGGACCCGCAACTCGCCGGCGTCAAGGCCTGCGGGCGAGCGCTGAACTACAGCGATAACGGTCTGCTTCAGATTGCCATATTGCGAGAAGAACATCCCACGCCAACGCCACAACCCGTTGTCATCAAACTCCGGTACGTCCGGCAAGGTGTAGTATCGGCCGTTGTGGTTGTAACTGTTAGTGGCCTGCCATTGCTTCAACCGTCGGCGGGCGGTGTGGATGCTGCTGCGTATGAACTCGGCGACCTCCCCCAGCGTCATGGTCTTGCGCCGTCCAAATGCTTTGCGTGCCCGCTCGGTCTCCTGCTCGGAACTCCAGTTCATTGCCGTCCTCCTGCTTTTGCTCAAGTATATGATTAAACATCAATTGCTGACATATACTTGAGCATCTGGCGGAACAACGCAAGCGGAAAAATCCAGATAAACAGGAAAAAAATAGCCGAATCTGCCATCCAAGGCGGACAAATCGCCCGATCCTATACTTGAGCAGCACGAAAACCACTGCTGTAACTGCCTCATCACGCGACTGTTACAAGGAAGCCAACCGGATTTTGCGCTAATAGTGAGAATCATTTCCACATTCTTTTATATGTCCCTGAAAGGCAGCCTGTTGCGGATGGAGAGCTGATTCGCCGGTTGTTGTTTCTCTACGATAAGACCTTGGTGGGGAATCTGGCGGCGCACCTGGCAACCCTGCGGGCGAGCGGACAGGATGAGGCGGCAGAGTTGTTTAAGAAGCAGTATACCTGCCGAATGTATAGTCTGGCTGAGTTTGGCAAGACGCTGAAGCAGCGGGTAAGTTTTTCGTATAATCGGCGCCATCAGCGGAAGGGGACGTTGTGGGAGGAGCGGTTTAAGAGCGTGCTGGTGGATGGAAGTCCGGGCA
>JBIKUM010000296.1:0-3777 GCA_044347585.1 Terrimicrobiaceae bacterium | reverse complement strand
AGTGGCAACATTTAAAATCGTCGAGGTTCCTTGGAACGAATAATGACGCGCTGGCTGCTATCGGGCATCGTCCTGCCGTTGAGTATCGCGTCCGTTTGGGCGCAAGATGTCGCAAGCTATCATTTGCTGCTGACCGCGAAAGCGCCGGTGCTGGACGGCGATCTGAGTGATCCGTGCTGGAAGAATGCACTGGCGGTGTCCTCCTTCAGTCCGCTCAAGGGAGCGTCCATTCCTGAAGCCGACCGGGTGGAGACCCGCGCCTTGCTCACCGCCACCAAAACCCACATCTACCTCGCGGTGATCTGCCAGGAGCCTCTCATCGACAAGCTCCGCAAGGATACCGTGAATCACGATGGCATGGTGTGGAAGGATGACTCCATCGAATTCTACCTTTCCACCGCGTCCCGCGAATCCGGTCGCTGCGTGCAGATCAGTTTCAACGCCAATGGAATCGTGAATGACATCTATTATCCAGGGAAAGGATTGTCTCCGGATGAAGGATACCAGAGCGGCGCAGAGTGTAAGGCGCGGATCGGCAAGCAGGAATGGGTAACGGAAATGGCGATCCCGCTCAACCGTCTGCCCATCGAAAGCGCCAGCGGGCCATGGGCGTTTCAAATAACACGCCATCGTCAAACCAAGCCCATGCTGATGACCTCCCTGAAGACCAGCGTGAAGGGATTCAAAGAATTTGCGTTATTCGATGAGCTTCAGGGTATCGAGCAACTTGAAATTCCGTTCAGCCTGAAGAATCTCTCCTTCTACTCGCCGTTTTCCGCTGGGAAAAATTGTGCGGAAAATTTTTGCAGCTTCGAGGTGGATGGCGACCGGGGCAAGTTATCCTCCGTCGAATTGCTGGTGGATGAAAAAAACCGTGCTCAAATCGCCATCGGCCCGCAGCAATCGGGCCGGATTCTTCTCCCATTTCAGTTCACCCCGGGCGATGTCGGCAAGAAAATGAAGGTTCGCGCATTCAGCGGGGAGAATGTTGTTCAGGAATATGAATTGATCCTGCCTGCGCTGCCTGAAGCGGTGATTGGTGACTTCCTCCGAAATGCTCTTTATGTGGAGCGCGGTAGAGCGGAGCTGCAAGTGCGAGTAAATAAATCTGGTGAATCCGGTTCCAAGCTTCAGATCGCTTGGTCGGCCAGTGACCCTGCAGGAAATATCCTTGGCAGCGGAGAAGCCCCGGTTGTTGAGCAAATCGCCCGCTTGCCTTTGCAGTGGGAGAACTTGAAAGCCGGGCACTACGCCATCACGCTGAGGCTGCTTGAAAATAAATCAGAGATTGCTGATGCAAAGAGATTTATACGGCTCATCCAGCCCCCTTTTGAAAATCAATAAATAGAAACCAAGAAAAATGATCATCACGAAAAAAACATGTGCCGCCATCTTGATTGCCGCGCTTCCCGTAGTGAATTCCTATGCAGAAGAGCCGCCCGCAAAAAATTCATCCTGGTGGCAAAGCTGGCTCTCATGGTTTGGCATAGGGCAGGAGGAAGTCCAAAAAACTGAGCCGGCTAAACAGCAAAAGGTGGATGGCCCGGAATCCACCTCCGGCAGTCAGGAAGAAGTCAAAAAAACCGAGCAAATAAAACCCGTTTTCTTTGACCAGCCCGTTTTCTTTGATTTTGGCACGAAAACTTCGCAACTGGCTGAGGGATTTATCGCTGTGACTCCGGACTCCGCGTGGTCACCCGAGGCTGGATTTGGCTGGGTGGACAAACCGGCGCTCACTGCCGTCGAGAAGGCCGATCTGGTCAAGGTGAAGGTCCGCCAGAATCCAAAAAAGCCGGGCATGCCGGATTCTTTTGAGCAGTTTCCTGTCTTCCTCAACGCGCTGAGCGAGGATCATGTCTCCGGAAATGCCACAGCCACTTTCCGCGTCGCGGCCTCCAAGGGAGCCTACAAAGTCTGGATCCTGCTCGGCTCGTCCGGCGGGGGAGGAACGAGCCGCCCGAACCGCTATGTCGTCTGGGATACCCGTATCGCCTGCGGCAAGAGTGAAGTCAGCGCCACCTTCCCCGGTGAACACGACGCGCGTGTGCTGACGATGGACGTCGTCTCCGATGGCGTGCTTGATTTTCAAATCAACACCCGCAACCGCTGGCTCATCAATGGTATGGCCATCGTGCCGGCGGCTCAGTGGGATTCGGTGAAGGGCGAAAAACTCGCACGCTACGAGCAGGATGTTTACCTTTTGCCCGACGCGGAGTTGGCCAAATGGACCAAGACCGAGCATGAGGAAAAGAACCCCATGCCGGAGTTCACCAAGGAAGAACTTGATCGCGGGCTGGTCACCTACACCCGCAGCTACATTTCGAACATCTGGCCGAATACCGCCCCGCTCCGCACGGAGATCGATGCCCCGGTGCGCGCCTTCGCCTCGCCCGGTGAATACGAACCGCTCAACTTTGCCATTCTGCCGCTGCGCGATCTCAAGGATGTGCGCGTCAAGTTCTCCGACCTGAAAAGCAAGGACGGCCAAAGCATCGATGCCTCGTCGATCGACACACGCTTCGTCAAATACATGTGGTCGCGGCCGAACTACAATTTCCTCTACACCACCTACCGTGTTCCCGATGTCCTCATGCCGATGGTCCCGAGCGACCTGACGAAGGGCGAGAACTTCCGCGTCTGGGCAACCGTGCGCGCGCCTGAAGGGACTCCCGAAGGAATCTACAGCGGGAAGGCCGAAATCTTCTCCGGGGAGAAGAAACTTCACGAGGTGCCGGTGGCCTTGCGTGTGCTTCCAATCAACCTCTTGAAGGACGAAGGCATCACCTACGGCATGTATTACGGCAATCCTGTCACTAACGCGAATCGAGCCAACGATGACTTCTCCCGCGAGTGGTTCCGAGGCAAAGCGGAAAAAGAGATTCGCGGCATGATCGAGCACGGCATGAACGGGGTCGAACGGCTTATGCCTGGAAAAAAGAGCGAGAGTGGAGATTTCGAGCCCGACTTTGATCAATTCGCCACAGTGATTGATGCTTCCCGGCGCGCTGGATTCAGCGACCGCCCGATGCCGTTGCAGCTTTTAAGCGCTGTGCCTATTTACTTTGAAAAATACGGCATCGAGACACCAGGAAGGCACCTCAAGGATGTCAAAATGCCTCCTCAGGCCTACTTCGATGATTTCACCAAGCTGATCGAGCGCATCGAGGCCGAGCGCAAGCAGAGAGGGTGGCCGGAGTTCCTCTACTACCCGCTGGATGAGCCGGAGCCGGGCGGTTCTCCCGATGTCGTGCCCTTCGTGGCGAAGCTCATGGAGTCGATCAAGAAGGTGCCCGGTGTCCGCACCTACATGACTGGCGATCCGATCAACGAGCGCGGCGGCCCGCCATGGGATCCCGTTTATCCTTTCATCGATGTCTGGTGCAACCAGCCCTTCAAGCCCGACTACGAGACCATCCAGGCGCAAGCAGGCCCTCGTAAAGATGCGGAATACTGGTGCTACCCAAACCATGTCTGCGGCGAGTTCGACAAAACCCGGAACATCGGCGCGCGGATGACCTATGGCTTTGGTTTCTGGCGTTCGGGCTACAGGGGCCTCATTCCCTGGATGTATCAATGGGATCGGGGGAATCCCTGGAACTATCTCGACGGGGAATTCTCCGATGGGATGGTGCGCACCGCCGATGACGGATCACCGATTCCCGTGGTGACATGGGAGGTTTACCGCGAGGGAATCGATGACATGCGCTACATCACCACGCTCGAACATTGGATCGAGCGCGCGAAAGCCGCCGGACGGGAGGACCTCGCCAAGGCGGG
>JBIKUM010000082.1:0-9669 GCA_044347585.1 Terrimicrobiaceae bacterium | reverse complement strand
GATTTGGAAATACCGCTGCATGTCCGCTTCCGCCGGCGCACACCCGTTGATCAGTCCGTATCGGTGAATGTAGGCGAGAAACTGGCCCTGTCGCGCGGTGGGTGCGGAGTTCATGAATCACAAGGCGGGCGTGAAGTGGTTCCGGTGAGTTCGGCAACAAGGCCAGAGAGGAGTTTTTCGGCAGCGGCTCGGGAGGCGGCGAGTTGTGTTTCCAATTCGTCCACCAACGCCATCAGTTCGGAAACTTTCGCGACGATGCTGCGTTGTTCGGCGAGGGGTGGGATAGGGACCGCAATCGCATTTAATTCCGATTGGTTAATCTTCGGCATCGCGACGAGCGTGTCCGTCTTTACCGCCTGCACGAGGAATGATTCAGACAGCATATAGAGCTGCAGGTAGAACACATTGATGAGCGCATCAATCGGATACATGTCAGCGCTGCACAGGCCCTCAAAATCAACGACAACTACTTTGGCCAGATTTGGACGGATTTTCGAATAGACGATTTGGCCAGGGTAAAATCGATGGTTCGAACTGATGACCTTGTCTTCACGCACCGTCCTGCAAGTCAACAACACCCCGTTTCCCTTTTCAATGTTGTCTGGAGCGAGATGGGTAAAGTCCAAGAAGTCGTCGGGCTTTACGAGGTTTGAAGCAATAATAGCGGCGTCACAGAAACGTGCCCATGTCCAACTATCTGGCAGATCGTATTGCAATGAATCTGCCGGAAGCGACGCAAGTGGGGACGCCTGTTTTCGACATCGCTCTGGAGTCAGTTCGCGCGCAAGGCGTGCAAGCAACTCCTCCGCCGGTTCGTCGTTGGGGTCTTGAGGGACGAGTTTGCCCTGGACGGCGAGGGTGAGGATGGATTTTCGCAAGTCGGATGGCGAAATGGGGAAGGAGGAATGGAAGAGAAGGTTGAGGTTGGCCGGGGTGGGGGCGTCAGCGAAGCGGGCAAGCGACGCGCGGGCGAGCTGTCCGGCCTGCGCCTCCCGTTCCAGCTGCTGCGCCTCCAGCCGGTCACACAACGCCATCAACTCATCCACCTTCGCCACAATCCGCTTCTGCTCGGCGAGAGGTGGGAGTGCGATGGGACCGCTATAAAACTTTTCGTCGTTTATCGCCGGGTAGGCCATGCCCTTCATGCCTGCCTGAACGTAGGCAGTGAAAAGAGCACTCCTCAGCCAGTAAAACAGGTAGCGGTTATCGATGCCTGTAAAGGGATGAAGGATGCCGAAGGCCGTGCTGGCAATCGGCTCGGGGTCAAAATCCTGATCGACGATTGCGATGTTCAACAAATAGGGCCGAACCGTGGAGTAGATCACCGTGCCGCGAGCGACGAGTTTCCGCGCTCGCGACGGTGCGTCGCCAGGTTCAAGCTTTTCGACGCGGTCGCTGATGCGCCCCTTGTCCGAGTCAATGCCGCCGACATCAATGTAGGTGAAACGATTGTCTGGCACCTTCTGGCCTAATTCGTAGCCGACATCCGACAGCCTCGCCCATGCCCAACTTGAAGGCAGGTCGAACGGCTGCTCATCCGACTCAACAGGCGAGGTTGGTCGCGATTTGATCTTCTTTGCTGCGATGAGCTTTGACCGATCTGCTTCCGTTGATTCCAAGAGCACCGAAGCCGGTTCGTCTCGTTTGTCCTGAGTCACGAGCTTCCCCGTCACCGCGAGTTGCAGCACCATCTCGCGCATTTTCTCGACCGCATTGGGCGCGTCGGCGAAGAGTGCGAACTTTTCAAAAAAGGTTTCCAGTTTCATGCTGCGATCCCGGTGAGGGCGTGACGAAATTCGTGTTTCAGGAAAATTCCCGTTGGATTTCTTTTGCCTTGTTTTTGGCTCTGAGTCGGTCGATAAAAAAGTGCACTCCGCTTCAACCGAGATTTGGCGTTTCGCATCCGAAAATCGTTCAGTCCGGTTGGGGTCATAAAATTTAAAGGTCCCACCCCGGTGAAAAGAACCCATTGGGTTCTCTCGCAAGAGTAGCCGGGGTGGTCATTTTTTCCGGTGATCATTTTCAGTCGCTGAAATCTGTTTCGAACGCATTCCACTCGCGACGCACGGCAGCGCGCACGCGGCGGAAAGAACGATCGTCGTTACCATTCCATTTTCTGTAAACGGCCCAGGTGCAGTAGTCAGCGATCTGGAGATCCATATTGGATTTCGAGGCGTGGTGGAGGATGCGGTATCGAACGCTCGCAGGGAGCATGGCTGCGAGTGTGGTCTTCACGCCTTTCTCCATGGCAGCGCGCTTGCGCTGGACCGGCAGGCTGTCCGTGAACACGATAACCTCGGCAAATTCGGCGAGCTGGTAATGGCTGAGAATCTCCCGCAGCAGCGAGCCGAGCATTTTTGGGTAAAGCCGTTCATCGGCACGGAGCGAGTGGGGGAGCTTTTGCTTTTCCACAATGATGGCATCCACGGCCACCCCGGCGAGGTTCTTTTCGATAATGTCGAATACGCCGTTGCGAACCGCCTGGGCGTTCTCCGATGCGTGGAAGTATTCGAGCACCGTGCCGCGCTCGACCTGATCATATTTGAACTCTGTGAGTTCCCTGTAAGCCTGGAATGGACGCTCCTTGGTGATTCCTCCCAGCACAAAATACCTTGTCCCAGTGTGCGAAAAATCGAGATTCCCAGCCTCGTCGAGGAAAATGTAAAGGAACCGTTGCTTGGCTTCGTGGGGCATTTTCATCGCATGAGCGCTTCCAAAAGCTGCGCTTTCAACTGCCCGCGCGTTTCTGCAATCTGGGTGAGGAGTTTCTCGTATTCGGGCAGGAGGTGGTCCACATCGCCGGGGCCGTCGTCTTTGCTGTGGGGGTTTTTGAGATCGAGGTTGAAACCGCCGGCGCGGATCTGGTCGATGGAGACGCGCCAGGCGTGCTCGTTTTCCACGCGACTCTTGAAGCCATCAGCCTCGTTGCCCCACCAGGCTTTCTCGGGCTCGAATTCCTCGATGCGGATGGGTTTGCTTTTGTTGTAGCTCTTGGCGCCGGGCGGATAGGGATGCTCGTAATACCAGACTTCCTTGGTGGGCGTGCCTTTGGTGAAGAAGAGGAGGTTGGTGCGGATGCTGGTGTAGGGATTGAAGACGCCATTCGGAAGGCGGACGATGGTGTGGAGATTGCACTCGGTGAGGAGGGCTTCCTTGATGCGGGTCTTCACGCCTTCGCCGAAGAGGGTGCCATCGGGAAGCACGAGTCCGGCGCGGCCGCCGGGCTGGAGGATTTTCATGATCAGCACGAGGAAGAGGTCGGCGGTCTCACGGGTGCGGAACTCGGCGGGGAAATTCGCCTCGATGCCATCCTCCTCCATGCCGCCGAAAGGCGGGTTGGTGCCGACGACATGCACGCGTTCCTTCGGACTCCAGTTGCGAAGCGAGCGCGCGAGGGTGTTGTCGTGCCGGACATTCGAGGGAACATCGATGCCGTGGAGCATGAGATTCGTCATGCAAAGGATGTGGGGCAGGTGTTTTTTCTCAATGCCGGAGAAGCAATCCTGAATGAGGCGCTCTTCGGCTTGGGTTTTGACCTGTTTGCGGAGGTGCTCGATGGCGCAGACGAGGAAACCGCCGGTGCCGCAGGCGGGGTCGAGAAAAGTTTCTCCCAAGCGCGGATCGAGGCGGTCGATGACGAACTCGGTGGCGGCGCGCGGCGTGTAGAATTCGCCGGCGTTCCCGGCGGATTGGAGGTCCTTGAGGAGCTTCTCGTAGATGTCGCCGAACATGTGGCGGTCGTCAGAGGTGTTGAAATCAATGCCGTTGATTTTGTTAATGACCTGCCGCATGAGGGTGCCGTTCTTCATGTAGTTGTTGGCACCGTCGAAGGCGGCCTTGATAAGAACGGCGATCTGGCTGGAGCCGGAGATATTTTTCAGGCTCGGAAGGAGGGCATTATTGCTGAAATCCAGGAGAGCATCGCCGGTGATGCCCTCGGAGTCGCTTGCCCAGTTGCGCCAGCGAAGTTCCGAGGCGAGTGGGGATTTGTAGGCATCATCGAAGAGCTCCAACTGGGTCTCGCGGTCGTCGAAGATTTTCAAAAAAAAACATCCAGCCGAGCTGGGCCAGGCGCTGGGCGTCGCCGTCCACACCGGCGTCTTTGCGCATGATGTCTTGGATGGTTTTGATGAGGTTGGAGACGTTGGGCATGGGTCAGGCGGCTTCTTGGGATGGTTGGTAAAGGGCGGTTTCGAGTTCTTGGATGGCGGCGAGGTAGGCTGGCTTGCCGCCGAAGAATCCGACGATCTCCAGCGGGGTGCCAATCGCGGAGAGCGGATCGACTTTGAGGATTTCGAGGGATTCGATGCTGGTGATGCCGGTGTCGGCATACTTCGCGAGGAGGGCATCGAGGACCATGCGGGCCTGGTCGCCATACTTCGCGAAGACATGGCGCTTCTTCACTTTCTCAGCGCGCTCGCGGCGGGTCAGGGGCGGTTGGTCGAAAGCCACATGGCAGATGAGGTCGAAGGCGTCGTAATCGCGACCGACCTGCTCGGCGAGTTCGTCAAAGAATACACCCCGCGCTGAGAGTTCTTCGATGATCGCCTGCTTTTTCTCGGCGTCATTCCAGACGGCGAGGAAGGAATCGAGCGACGCGTAAGATTCCCGCACAGCTTTGCGGGAGTAATCTTTCAGGGACTCAGTGATGAGCTTGCCATTGGCATCGAGATACTGGACTTGCTCGGTGGCGACGCGGACCTCGACATTGTGGACGAAGTATCGGGTGACGCCTGTCGGACCCGCATTGTAGGGAGTCGGATCTTCTCGGATAATCGACCCGTCTGCTGTGTCGTGCCTATCGACCTCATCGGGAGGAGTCAGTGGATCGTCCACGCCGGGTTCGAAAATCTGAACGGGGTCACCATCGAAGTCTGGATCGGCGAAGAGGGCGGTGGCCCGCCTGAAGTCCATGATGGTGAAGAAGAGCTTGCCGTAGTCTTCATTGATGCGAGTGCCTCGGCCGATGATCTGTTTGAACTCGGTCATCGAGTTGATGGCGCGATCGAGGACGATGAGTTGGCAGGTCTGGGCATCGACGCCGGTGGTCATGAGCCGGGAGGTGCAGGCGATGACGGGATAGAGGGACTCTGGGTCGATGAAGTTGTCGAGTTGCGCCTTGCCTTCGTCGTTATCCCCGGTGATTCGCATCACATATTTGCTGTTGGCGGCGGCGAGGTCGGGGTTGGCATTCACAAGCGCCTGCCGCATCCGCTCGGCGTGGTCGATATTTTCGCAGAAGACGATGGTTTTTGCGAAGCGGTCGGTGGCTTTCAAAAACTCGGTGATTTTTGCCGCCACGGTGGTGGTGCGTTTTTCGAGGATGAGATTCCGGTCGAAATCGCGGGCGTTGTATTCACGATCTTCGATGACATGGCCGTATTTATCGAGTTGCCCGTCCTCGGGACGCCAGCCGTCGAGGTCTTTGTCCAAGCCGATGCGGATGACTTTGTAGGGAGCGAGGAAGCCATCATCGATGCCCTGCCGGAGTGAGTAGGAGTAGATCGGCTCGCCGAAGTAATCGATGTTCGAAACATCCCTTGTTTCCTTGGGAGTGGCGGTGAGGCCGATCTGCGTGGCAGAGGAAAAGTATTCCAAAATTTTGCGCCAGGCGGCGTCCTCGGCGGCGCTGCCACGCTGGCACTCGTCCACCACGATGAGGTCGAAGAAATCGGGCGAGAATTGTTTGTAGATATTCTGCTCCTCCTCGGTGCCACTCACCGCCTGATAGAGGCTGAGATAAATCTCAAACGATTTGTCCACGCTGCGGTTCGTGATTTTCGTCATGGCCTGGCCGAACGGCTTGAAGTCGTTCGTCTTGGTCTGGTCGGCGAGGATGTTGCGATCCACGAGGAAGAGGATGCGTTTTTTCGCACGGGATTTCCAAAGACGCCAAATGATCTGGAATGCCGTGTAGGTCTTGCCGGTGCCGGTGGCCATCACAAGCAGGCAGCGTTTTTGCCCCCTTGCTATGGCTTCGACCGTGCGGTTGATGGCATTGAGTTGGTAATAGCGCGGGGACTTCTGCGAGCCGTCATTGTAGTAATCCTGCGTGGCGACTTTTTCTTCGTCCTGCGTCCACCCTTTGGCCGCGCAAAAGCGGCTCCAAAGTTCCTCGGGCGTCGGGAACTGGTTCAAGGGAATCTCTCGGGTCACAGTCCCTGAAGTGGCCGTGCGATCGTGCTCCAAGAAAGCATCGCCATTCGAGCTGTAAGCGAACGGGACATCGAGAATCTCGGCGTATTCCAATGCTTGGCTCATGCCGGCACCGACAGAGTGTTTGTTGTCCTTCGCCTCCACAATCGCGAGGGGGAGATTGGGTTTGAAGGACAAGATGATGTCCGCTTTTTTAGCTTCACCGCGTTGCACCCTCTTGCCACGAACGATCACCCGGCCCTTCGTAAAATAAGTCTCCTCACGAATCTGCGACATAACATCCCACTTGCTGGAAACAATCGCTGGTAGGATGAACTTCGTGCGAATGTCGGCTTCAGTGAGTGACTTTTTGTTCATGCTGCTGTGTCCAAGTCAGAGAGCGGCCTGACGGAGGCGTATTGTTGCAATTTGAGAGACGAGGAAGCTCATTGGCTGCATTCCAGCTTTTCCCATACCTGCGGGCAATTTTTTTCCGGAATCAGGATCGGTTGGCGGACGGATTGTTTGAGCGGAATAAATTGCTATTGGGAAACCAAACAGCACGAGGCGCCCCCACACAGAAAAGCCGAACCGACTCAAGTCACAACCGCCAGGCCTGAACGCAGCGCGGCGGAGGCGACGGCATTCAGACTAATTCCCTTGTCCTCTGCTTTCAATGCCAGGGCCTCGTGGAGACCGGGATCAACCCGCAAAACAAACTTGCCGCTGTATTTTTTTTGCTCCGGCTTGGGGAGTTTTCGCCCATCCGCCAGCATGAGTTCCACAACCTCCTCAGCCACTTGGCAGATTTCGGAAAACACCGCAGCCCGGTCATTACCATGCACGCCACCATAGGAAAGCGCCGGAACCCGTCCGATATAGCAACCATCCTCGTCACTCCACTCGACAATCTTCGCGTAGCGATCCGCAATCTGTTTAATGTTTTTTTTCATGGATTTTCCTCCAAGGCTTTTTTGATCTGACGCTCTAAGTAACGCGGACAGTCCGATCCAGACTTTCCGCTGACAGTTAGCACCGCTCCAGTCAAAGGATGAACCCAATTGCGATGACTTCCTTTGCCACCTCGGTGGATCCATCCGGCTTTTGCAATCTGGGATTCCATTTCGCGGACCTTCTTGGGCATACCTTTTGATACTATAATATCGTTTCAGATCAAATTTTTTAGCAGGTTCGAGTTTTAGCCACCTAAACCTTCCGCTTACGCTCTTCGCAAACACCCTGTGCTTGCGCGACCGCATTTCCGCGATGGGCCTCGAGCAGCGGCTCACCTCCGCTCATTTTCAGGCCACCAAAGGCCGCTTCGGCTGCGCCCGCAACCACCTTGTTCGCCATCTACTCCAAAGTCCCGGCGCAAGCCTTGCCACTCCGCCCGAAATGCCCGTTGTGAACCACCCCTCCGGCCTCGCCCTCCGCTTCCCACGCATCACCCGCATCCGCCGGGACAAATCTCCCGCAGACATCGACACCCTTTCAACGGCCAGACGGCTTCTTGTAACATAGTTGTTACAAATCTTAAGGTGCATCCTCCGAGAAGAAGCCTCGAAAGTGAAGCTTCTCAAACGATGTCCAGCGCCAACACCTCTTCTCTTTCTTCGCGCTATCAATTTAAGTTTTTGCTAGGGGAAGGCGGAGCCGGGCAGGTATTCACGGCATGGGACAACCACCTGCGACGGACTGTTGCCATCAAGCAGATCAAAGTCGGAAATCTGGAGGGAAATGATGTGCGCGATACCTGGCAGGAGGCCATGTGCTTGGCCACGCTGAGGCACTCCAACATTGTTACGATCTACGATCTGGGCATGGATGGCGAGACGCCCTACATCGTCATGGAATACATTCAGGGCGAGACGCTGGAGCGAACGGTGGAAACCAGTCCACTCGATACAGCCACTTTTATTGAGATTGCACGGCAGTGTCTCGACGGCCTATCCAGCGCGCATCATGCCGGGTTGATCCATCGCGATCTGAAGCCAGCAAACATCATGCTCTGTCGGTTGCCGAGTGGATCGTATCAGGTGAAGATTCTGGATTTCGGAATCGCTTCTTTTCTCCAAGACGGGAATCCCGAGGAGGCAAAAGCTAACGATTCGATCTCGGGATCTATCCACTGGATTGCACCCGAACAAATCGAGGGACATTCCGCCACGGAGCAGAGTGACCTCTACTCGCTGGGCTGCTTGTTTTATTTTGCTCTGACGGGGTTCCCCCCATTCACCGGCAAGTCCACTGAGGATATCGCGAAGGCGCATCTGGACCACACCGTTAGACACCTCTCCGAATTACGCAAAGACTTGCCGCCCTCCATGGCTGACTGGATTATGGGCTTGATCGCCAGAAATCCCGCCGCAAGGCCTACCAGAGCGACGGAGGCTCTCGAAGACTTTGAAGTGATCACAGGAAGACGCCAGGTCTCCACGCGTGCTATGAAGTTGCCGACTATCCCGCTCGAACCCTCGGAGGTTCCAGTCGGAGACTCGACATGTTCGTTTAATTTCAACGAAATCGCCGCGGCACCATCCGTGACAAAGCCGAACGATCCCGCTCCGCAATCTGTGTCCACACTCTCTCCGTTGGCTCCCAAAGCGGATCCCAAGCGCCACTGGCTCGTCTGGATTGGATGCGCCGCTATTCTGGCGCTCGCTGGCATGGCTTGGTTGGTCACAGGGTCAAAATCCGAGCCTAAAAAAACGGCTGCGACTGTCGCAGCGGGTGTTCCGATTTTACGACTGCATGGTTCTAACACGGTCGGCTCCAAAATGGGTCCGAGTCTCATCCAAGGTTTTCTACAAACGAAAGGTGCCTCTCAAATCCATACGGAACAAGGAAGCGTGCCGGTCGAGCGCCGTATCACATTTCTCCTGCCAAAGGAATCAGCACCCAGCCTCGCGGAGGTGCATTCCCATGGCTCTCGAACCGGTTTTGCGAGCCTTGCCAATGGCACTTGCGATATCGCGATGTCATCCAACGAGGTGAAGGACGAAATGCACGAGGAATTATTCAAAAGAGGTATCGGCGACATGCGGACGCCCACATGTGAACATGTTATCGGATTGGATGGCCTAGCTGTAATCATCCACTCGACCAACCCGGTTTCTCGACTGAGTAAAGACCAGATTGCCGATGTTTTTTCAGGAGCCATCCGCGATTGGTCGGAGTTGGGCCGCGAAAAAGGTGGGCCAATCCGCTTGTATGCGCGGGATGCCAATTCCGGAACTTTCGAATCATTCCAAGCCATGGTGCTGGGCAGCAAAACGCTGAGTCCTGAGGCACGCCGTATTGAGGACAGCACGGAACTCTCGGAGGGCGTCTCCAACGACCCAGATGGGATGGGTTTTGTTGGGCTGCCCTACATCAAGAATTGCAAAGCCGTAGCGGTGGGAGACGGCGAGTGTGCTCCACTCATTCCAACGCCATTCACCGTTGCCACCGAGGATTATGTTCTCTCGCGTCGCCTCTATTTTTACTCTCCTTCGACTCCCAGCCACCCATGGGTTCGAGAACTGGTGGAGTTTT
>JBIKUM010000253.1:0-4447 GCA_044347585.1 Terrimicrobiaceae bacterium | reverse complement strand
ACAAGAAATCGTGAGCAAGTCGGGATTCATCAAGCAATCGATTGATCCACATCGCATCAATGTGCCATCCGGAGCGCCCGAGCAGTATATTGCGCTTTCCCAAGGAGCCGAGAGGCTCAGCTTGAGCCTACGATTCAATTCCAGCGAATCACAATTGGATACCAAAGCTTCAAGGGATCTGGATCGTCTTGTCGCCGCGTTACTCCAACCTCGGTTTGAGAAGAGTCAAGTCCTGCTGATCGGATTTTCCGACGATTCGGGCGATGCTTCAAAGGACATCGAACGCTCCAAAAAATTTGCAGAGATGGTCTCCGGCGAGTTGGAAATGCGTGGCGTGAAAGCCCAAGCCGTCGAGGGTGTGGGGTCTGTTTTGCCGATTGCCAGCAACGCGACAAAGGCTGGTCGCAGCAAAAACCGACGAGTTGAAGTCTGGATCAAGAAGCCGGGAAATTAAGCCCATCTCGCCTTGGCGCTCTGCGAAACGCTTGCGCCGCAATCCACGCGATTGCATCATGGATCGACTGTGAATCAACCACTCCTCATTGCTGGCCGTTCGTTTTCATCCCGTCTCCTCCTAGGCACAGGCAAGTTTTCTTCCAACGAAACCATGCGGGATGCGCTGGATGCGAGTGGGTGCGAGATTGTGACGGTTGCGCTGCGGCGGGCCGATCTGAGCGGGAAGAAGGATCCTTTCGCGAACATCCTCGATTTCATCGATCCCAAGAAATATCTGCTCCTTCCGAACACAAGCGGGGCGATGAATGCGGACGAGGCGGTGCGGTTGGCACGATTAGCCGCTGCGGCGGGCTTGCCTCAATGGGTGAAGCTCGAGATTCACCCCGATCCGCATTATTTGCTTCCAGACCCCATCGAGACGCTGGCGGCGGCGGAGATTCTGGTTAAAGAAGGATTCACTGTGTTGCCTTACATCAATGCCGACCCCGTTCTGGCGCGCAGGCTTCAGGATGTCGGGACGGCCACCGTCATGCCGCTCGGTTCGCCCATCGGCAGCAACCGGGGGCTCGATACCCGCTCGCAGATTGAAATCATCATCAAGCAAGCCACTGTCCCGGTTGTCGTCGATGCAGGGATCGGTGCGCCCAGCCATGCCGCAGAGGCTCTGGAAATGGGCGCGGATGCGGTGCTGGTGAACACGGCCATCGCAGCGGCAGAGGATCCTGTGCGGATGGCAAGAGCCTTCAAGGTCACTGTCGAAGCGGCCCGCGAAGCCCATGAGGCAGGTCTCCCGATGCGACTCGATCATGCATCCGCCACAAGCCCCCTCGCAGCATTTTTGAAGTCAGCTTGAACTAAATCCCTGTTTTGTGCCGGAGATTCGAAAGTGCGCTGGCGAGTGAGTCGATGTCCGTTTTCGTGTGTCCTGCAGTGAGGGTGATGCGGAGGCGGGCTGAGCCTTTGGCGACGGTTGGAAAACGAATCGCAGGAACCAGGAATCCGCTGTTGAAAAGTTCGGTGGATGTTTGAACGGCGCTCGTTTCGGCTCCAATCACGACTGGAAGAATGGCACTCGCTGGAGTTGGTAAAGCGAGCAAGGATTGGAGGTGGCGGAGGTTTTCCCATAGAGAGGCGCGCAGGGAATCGCCCTCCGGCGAGGCTGAAATTTCGAGGGCTTTGCGAGAGGCTGCAGCGACAGGGGCCGGCGGCGATGTGGAAAAAATGAAGCTGCGGGCGCGATTGATGAGAAAATCCCGGAGCTTGCGACTGCCCGCGATGTAGGCGCCATGAGAGCCAAGCGCCTTGCCCAGAGTTCCCATTTGGATCTCGATACGCTCGGCCACGCCGAGCTCGTCGGCCAATCCCCTGCCCTGCCTTCCCGTAACTCCGACAGCATGGGCTTCGTCGAGGAAGATCCATGCGCCGTGGCGGTCCTTGAGTTCCACCATGTCTCGCAGCGGGGCGCGGTCGCCGTCCATGCTGTAGATGGATTCCCCGACTATGAGTTTGCGCGCGGCGGGATGTTTTTTGGAGGCCCATTGGAGGTGACTCTCCAGCTTTCCGAGGTCGTTATGTGGAAAAACACGCAGCGCGGCACCGCTCAAGCGGGCGGCATCGACCAGACAGGCGTGGGAGAGTTTATCGAGAATAATGACATCCCCCGCCCCGCAGAGCGCGGGGATGGTGCCCATGGCGGCGGCGTAGCCACTGGAAAAGGAAAGGGCGGCGGGCGTTTGCTTGAAATCGGCAATGGCGTCGTCGAGTTCCTCATGTGCGGCGAGCGTGCCGCAGATGAGGCGCGAGGCTCCCGATCCAAATCCCGAGCGCTCCCACTCGGCCATGGCGGCCTGCTTCAATGCTGGATGAGTTGCCAGGCCGAGGTAGTCGTTCGAGGAAAAATTCAGGAGCTGCCTTCCCTCCCTCGCAACCCGGACCTGCTGCGCGCCGTCGAGAGCGGATAGCCTGCGAGTGAGCCCCTTGGACTCGATCTCCTGAAGACCGGAGAGCAGGAACTGATCAAGCGAGGATTCGCTGTGGGAATTCATCAACCGGCAGCGATGAGTGAGGCCATCTCGCGAACGGCATTTTCGAGGCCAACCGAGACGGCGCGGGATATGATGGAGTGTCCGATATTCAACTCCTCCAAGCCTGGCAATGAAAGGATGGGCGTGGTGTTCTCATAGTTGAGGCCGTGACCGGCATTGACGCGAAGGCCGAGGGAGAGCGCCAAGTCCGCGCCACGCTTCAGCTTCTCGAGCTCGGACTCCCGCTCGAGGCCAAACTTGTTCGCATAGGAACCTGTGTGGAGTTCCACAAATTCGGCACCGAGCGCGGCGGCGGCGCGGATTTGCGCTTCTTCGGCGTCGATGAAAAGGCTCACCCTCGAACCCGCATCTTGCAGGCGGCCAATGACACTCCGTAGGATCTTGTCGTGCGTCACACAATCCAGCCCGCCTTCGGTGGTGACTTCACGACGGTGTTCAGGGACGAGGCAAACATCCTCGGGGCGGATTTGCAGGGCGATAGCCACAATATCCTCGGAAACGCCCATCTCCAGGTTGAGCTTCGTGGTGATCTTTTCTCGAAGCAGAAAAATGTCGCGGTCCTGAATGTGGCGGCGGTCTTCGCGAAGGTGGGCGGTGATACCCACAGCGCCGGCTTTTTCGGCGACTAGTGCGGCCGCGACGGGATCCGGCTCGGCATTCGGGTTATCCGGCGTTTCGCGGTAGCGGGCCTGACGCAGTGTGGCGACATGGTCGATGTTGACTCCAAGACTTGGCATAGGTGGTTTTATTGGGATGCTGCCGAACGCTTGATTCGAATGCGGCAGGAGATTTCATCCACCGCCCCCGGCGCGAGTGTGCGCAGGCCGAGGCCGTTGTGAATCGCATTCGGAAATGCGCTCCAGGGCTCGACACAGAAAAAGTCGGAGTCCGGCTTCTCTGTCCAGGTCGTGACGCAAACCCAATCTTCGGGGCGCTTGCTGGGATTCTCGAAGGAAATGGATTTGCCAGACGCGGGATGGGACATCACAACGCGCTCCAGGTCGGGCTCTGCGTGAAAGCGGTCGATCCAAGCGGGATCTGAGAGCGAAGCGGACTCCTGAGAGGCCGTGTCGAAGGAAATCGAGCCATCGGCAAAGTTCTGGCGTCCCCATTTTTTGCAAGGCAAGGAGAGCTGCCAGTCGGCCCGCTCGGCGGCCGGGACATGGAAGTAATAATGATGTCCAGCCGACCATGGCATGGATTGATCCCCTCGATTGACAACACGGAAGCTGGTGAGCAGGGCATCCGGCTCGATGCGGTGGGTTACTTCCAGACGGAACGGGAATGGGTAACAGGCCATGGTGGTTTCATTCGAATCCAGACGCAGTGTGACGAAATCCTCCTGGGCCTCGAGGATGCGGAAGGGCGAGTCTTTTGCGAACCCGTGCATGGGAGCCGGGCGTTGGACACCCGAGGCATCGATCCATGAGCCGATCCGGCCATTGGCATAGGTGCGGGCGATGAAGGGAAAGAGAAGCGGGTCGCCGCCTCGAACCTTCGCCACGCGGTCCCAGTCGGCATCCGTGGGCCAACCGATGATGTCCCAACCGGGCACACTCCAGGAAAGAAGCCTCGCGCCATGCGCGGGCGAGACAAGAGCACTGGCATCCCCCGATTGGATTTTGAGGACGGGTTGATTTTGAAAAATTTCCAGATTCATAAATTTCTTTGAGCAATGACAAGCAGTCCCCGCAGCGTCAGGAGCGGGTCGACGACATCGAACAACCCGACTTGGCCTGCAATGAGCTGGGCATCCCCGCCTGTGGCGATGATGCGTGGGCGTGCCTTAGGAAAAGCCTCGGAGCGGATTTGCGCGAGGATTTCCTTCACCAGTCCGCGGTATCCATGAACAGCACCGGAAAGCATGGCATCCTTCGTCGAACGGCCCACAGCAGTGGTTGGCTCGCGAAGTGTGATATTTGGCAGCAAGGCTGTGCGATCATGCA
>JBIKUM010000294.1:0-3794 GCA_044347585.1 Terrimicrobiaceae bacterium | reverse complement strand
AGCGCTTCTGGCGGTCGAGAATGCTGACGCGGAAGGCTTTTTTCTGCAGGTAGTCGAAGGCCTGGGAGATCTCGAATTTCGAAGCGGTCGGGAATTTTTCGAGCACGGCTTTTTCGACTTCCTCGCGGAGGGTGCCGATGGCCTTGCCACGGGCCACTTTGCCTGAGGTGTAGATGGCGGATTCGATGCGGTCGCCTGCGACTTGGTAGGCGACTTCGGAAATCGAATCGGCAACCGAGAAGAGAGGCACATTGCGTTTGGCCTTGCCGACTGCAGCGGCGAGGTCGCGCTGGGCCTGAACGATGAGGCGAACGGCGTCGCGGGCGAAGTCGAGGGCTTTGTTGAACTCCGCTTCAGGAAGCTCTGTGGCGGCGCCTTCGATCATGATGACCTTCTCACCATCGCCGACATAGACGAGGTCGAGATCGCTGTGCTCGCGGTCGGAGTGGGTCGGGTTGATGACGAACTCGCCATTGATGCGGCCAACGCGCACGGCGCCGACTGGACCGGCGAACGGGACATCCGAAACGCAAAGAGCGGCGGAGGCACCGTTGATCGAGAGCATATCGGGATCGTTCTGACCATCCGCGCTCAAGAGGAGCGTGATGATCTGCGTGTCGTAGAGGTAGCCCTTCGGGAAGAGCGGACGCAGAGGACGATCGGTCATGCGGGCGGTGAGGATTTCCTTCTCGGTGGGACGGCCTTCGCGCTTGAAGTATCCGCCGGGGAATTTGCCGACAGCTGCGGCCTTTTCCTTGTATTCGACGGTGAGCGGGAAGAAGTCCTGGCCTTCCTTGATGGTGGTGGCCGAGACGGCTGTGACGAGCACGATGGTGTCGCCGCAGCGGACAGTTACGGCGCCGTCAGCGAGTTTCGCGAGTTTGCCGGATTCAAAAATAATGGGTGAAGAGCCCGCTTGGGCTGAAGTGGTATGGGACATAATATATATAAGTGCGTAAGTGCCCGCCAGAAGTTGGCGGGCGGAGTTTAGGAAAAAGCCCCGCTGATAAACGGGGCTTTGAGTGACGAAGTCGCGTTACTTGCGAAGGTCCAATTTCTCGAGGACCGTCGCGTAGCGGCTTGAAGCCGTGCGCTTGAGATAATCAAGCAAACTGCGCCGTGTGGCGACGAGCTTGAGCAAGCCACGGCGGGATGCGTGATCCTTCGCGTTGACTTTCAAGTGCTCGGTGAGTGAGCTGATTCGTTTGGTGAGAAGCGCGATCTGAACATCTGCGCTGCCGGTGTCTTTATCGTGAAGGCGGAGGGAATCCACCTCGTTAACTGCTGCTGCTTTTGCCATTTGTTATTTCGTTTTGTTAATGAAGGCGGAAAAGGTGCCACTCGAAGGGGGCAAGGGCAAGGAGAAAGTCATCGTGAAATTAAATTGGGATACCCGAGCGGCATCGGTATAACACACCGCCATGAAAGTCCGCCTCACCAAAGATTTCATTCTCGAAGCAGCCCAAAGCCTCACGAAAGTGCCCGCCGGCCACAAGTGCGCGAGACTGCATGGCCATACCTTCACCATCGAAATATCGGTCGAAGGCGAAGTGAATCCCGAGACTGGCTGGCTCTACGACCACGCTCTCATCAGCGCCGCGATGAAGCCGATCATCGAACAACTCGACCACAGCTATCTGAACGATGTGCCCGGACTGGAAAACCCCACCATCGAGATGATGGCTGGCTGGCTTTGGAACAAACTCTCCCCCCAACTGCCCGGTCTTGCCGAGATCGTGATTCACGAGACTCCATTCGCCCGCTGCAGCTATCGCGGCGAGTAGGGGCTCTACGGGTCTCAGACGCTTTCGATGCGGCGGGGCGGCGCGAGAAGTTTCCGTGTGCCAATGAAAGCGGTGCAGACGCCCAGCAAAATCAGGACGCCGCAGGCCGCAACGAGTTCCCAATTCGACTCGCGGAGATTTTTCATGAGCGAAAGCCCCGTCGAGGCGAATGTGGTGGCGAACATAAGAACGGCCGGGATGATTACATAAAGCGTCCGCCGTCCATGGTCGCGGAGCCACACGGCAGCGACCAACAACGCCATGGCGCCCATCATTTGATTCGCCGAGCCGAAGACCTGCCACAGCACAGGCAGGCTGTTTGAGCGGGAGAGCAGGAACATCACGCCGGCACAGAGGAGCGTATTGAACCAGACACCGCGCAGAAGCGCCGGCGGGTTGCGGAAAAGGAATCGCCAGACTTCCTCGAGCAGATACCGGTTCAAGCGCACGGCCACATCAAGGGTGGTGACCACAAACCCCTCCAAGAGCAAGATGCCAAGCACAGTGCCGGTCCAGACAGGCAGGCCGAATGCCAGATTCACGAGGCTTCCGGTCGCCAGCGAGATCGCGAGAACGGGATTTTTCTCCGTGTAGGTGATCTGCAGATAGCTCTGCCAATCCAAGCCAATCAAAAGCGTGAGGATGATCGAGACCGCCAACAGGGACTCCAGCAACATAGCATTGTAGCCCACCTTGCCGGCATGACGCTCGCAGGCGAGTTGGCGCGCGGTGGTGCCGCTGGAAACCAGGCAATGAAAACCGCTGATCGCCCCGCAGGAGACCGTGATGAACAACATGGGCCAGAGCACACCAACATATTGGAGGCCGCTGTCCAAGCTCCATGCGGGAATGACCTCGCCCAAGTTCTGCGGTGCGGCCGGGATGGAGGCGAAGTTTCCGCTCACTCCGGCCACGACGAGTCCGACCACGACTGCCAACAAGCCTGCGTAGAGGATTTGCACATTCACAAAATCCCTCGGCATGAGGAGCAGCCAGACAGGAACCGCAGAGGCCAGCACGACATAAAATGTCATCATCAATCGCCAGACATCCGGCGTGACGACAATCGGAAAATACATTCCCAGAACGACGGAAGCTCCGCACAAGATCGATGCGATCGAGTAGTTCATCCAAGCCGGAGTGTGGAGGCGGTAAATGAGAAGTCCGAGCAAGGGCGCGCAGAGCGTGATGAAAAGAACACTGGTGGATGCAATGCCGCCGATCCGTGCCAACAGAACGGGCTGACCGTCCTTCAAAGCCACAGCCGTAGGCAGTCCCCCACCCTGATGGAATGGGTGCATGCCCATGTGGTCGGCGGGCAACTGCATCGCGGCATCCAACTCCACGCGGGCAGGGGGCTCCATTCCGAGCTTCGCAGCCGGATACATGCTCGTGAGGGCCGTGACGCTGAGATTCAAAAATGTGGCTGTGATCATGAAGAGCCCGATCACAAGAAAACTCACGATGCAGACATAACCGAACGGCCCCAGATACTGCCGGGCTATATCTGCCACGGAGCGCCCCTCCTCGCGTGTGGAAATAAAGAGCGTCACCATGTCATGGACACCGCCCATGAGGGTGGCGCCTATGACGATCCAAACGAGGGCCGGCAGATAGCCATAAACAACAGCCAGAGTCGGCCCCACAATCGGACCCGCCCCCGCGATGGCGGCGAAATGGTGGGCGAAGAGAATATAGGATTTGGTTGGCAGGAAATCGGAGCCGTCATTTTTGAGAACGGCAGCGGTCGGGCGGGAAGGATCGACTCCGAGTGCCCGCTCGACGAAGCGGCTGTAAAATCGAGCTCCCAGCCAATAGCAGAGGAGCGTTGCACAAAGAATACCGAGGAGGAGCGATCCCATACGGCGGGATATTGTCGCCGCGCCGGTTTTCGTGCAAGCATGCCGGACATGATCACAACAAAAGTGGCAGGTGTGCTGGGTTTCATAGGAGTCGCACTGGGAGCCTTCGGGGCGCACGGGCTCAAAAACATCCTCGCAGCAAATGACA
>JBIKUM010000047.1:0-12082 GCA_044347585.1 Terrimicrobiaceae bacterium | reverse complement strand
TCATCCAGTTCAATGCCAATCCGGACGGCTCGTTCTCTCCCCTCCCCGCCCGCCATGTGGATACCGGCATGGGCTTCGAACGCGTGACTTCAATCATCCAAGGAACAAAAAATCTCACCGATTTTGCCAACGCCCGCATCTCGAACTACGAGACCGACATCTTCCGCCCGATCTTCGACGAACTGGAAAAACTCAGCGGCAAGACCTACGGATCCACGCTGCCCGTCAGCGGTTCCACTGGCGACACCGAACAGGAAAAAAACGATGTCGCCTTCCGCGTCATCGCCGACCACATCCGCACGCTCACCTTTGCCATCGGCGACGGCATTCAACCCGGCAATACCGACCGGAACTATGTGCTCCGCCGCATCCTGCGCCGCGCCGTCCGCTACGGCCGCTCTCTGGGCTTCCGCGCACCATTTTTCCACAAACTCGTCGATGTCCTCGCCCGCACGATGGGCGATGTCTTCCCCGAAATCCGAACCAAGCAGAAACACATCGAGGATGTCCTGAAAGTCGAAGAGGAATCCTTCAACAAAACCCTCGACCGGGGGATCGAGCTTTTCAACGAAGCTGCCGCAAAGGGAAACATCACCGGCGCCTTCGCATTCAAACTCTATGACGAGCAGGGCTTCCCTCTCGACCTCACCGAGCTCATGGCTCGCGAACGCGGCCTCACGGTGGACACCGAGGGATTCAACACCCTCATGGAAGCCCAGCGCGCGCGTGCCCGTGCGGCCCAGAAGAAACAGGTCATCACCCTTTCCGAAATCGAGACCACCACACCCACGGTTTTCACTGGCTACGACTCCCTCACAGAAACAGCCCGCGTGCTGGAGGTTCTTACGATCAAAGACCGCACCGCTGTGATTCTCGACAGCACGCCGTGCTATGCCGAGATGGGCGGCCAAGTCGGCGACACGGCAGAAATCATCCGAGGCGGACAACTCTGGAGGGTTACGAACACCCAGAAGACCGGCAACACCTTTCTCCACCTGCTGGATTCCACCGATGCCCCGAATGTCGGTGACGAAGTCCAAATCTCCGTCAACGCCACCCGCCGCGCGGCGATCCAGCGCCACCACACCGTGACCCACCTCCTCCACTGGGCACTGCACGAAGTCGTCTCCCCCGAGGCCACGCAAAAGGGCTCTGCGGTTTCACCCGAAAAACTCACCTTCGACTTCAACAGCGCCGCCCTGACTCCCCAACAAGTGCGCGACATCGAGAAATTGGTGAACGAACGCATCCTGGAAAATGCCAGCGTATCCTGGACCGAGGTCCCCTACGCCGAGGTGCGAGGCCGTGCCGACATCATGCAATTCTTTGGCGACAAATACGGCGACACCGTGCGAGTCGTCCAAATCGGAGGAACAGGAAAACTCGACGGCTACTCGATGGAACTCTGCGCAGGCACCCACACCCGAGCCACCGGCGAGATCGGCCTCTTCCGCATCCTGGCTGAGTCCGCCATCGCCGCCGGAGTCCGCCGCATCGAAGCCGTCGCCGGTCTGGAAGCAGCCTCTCTGACAACAAGCGACGCCCAGCGCCTGCATGACATCGCAGGTCTCCTGAATGCACCCGCCGCCGAGATCGAAAAGAAAATCGAAGCCCTCCTCGCCAATCAAAAGGAACTCGAAAAAGCCCTCAAAGCCGCGCGCTCCAAAGAAGCCGCCGCACAGGCCAAGGACCTCGCCACAAAAGCCGAATCCCTTGCAGGAATCCCCTTCCTCTCCGCCAACCTCGGCGCGGTGGATGGCGACCATCTCCAATCCGTGCTCGACGCCCTCAAGTCGACCTTCGAAGGCGTCACCGTGCTCGCCGGCTCCGCCAACAACGCCGTCTCCCTCGCGGCAAGCGTCAGCCCGGCATTCACCTCAAAAATCCAAGCCGGTAAAATCATCCAAACCATCGCCCCGATCGTCGGAGGAAAAGGCGGTGGCAAACCTGACATGGCCCGAGGCGGCGGCAAAGACACTTCAAAAATCCCAGAGGCTCTGGCTGCAGCGAAAACGCTGCTCGGGGCGCCTTAATTTTTAGGCATAAGCACGTTATTCAATACTCAAGTCTTACACCACGGATTCCAGCTTTGACTCGGTTTAGTATCTGTGTATTGATCTGTGTATGGCTACAAAAACCCTTTCCGTGGATGAAGACGCCTATCTTCGCTTGATGTCCGCAAAGCTCGACCGTCGGGAATCCTTCTCGGCAGTTATCAAGCGCGCCCACTGGGAGAATGGCGCAAAACGCTGCGGAGATTTACTTGCGCGTGTATCTGGCTATGTCCCAGAGGAAATCTTGGATAAACTCGACCAAGCCCAGGTCGCAGACGCTCCGCCAACTGACAAATGGAACACCTGATTTTCGACACGACCTTTCTGATCGATTTCCAGCGCGAGCGTAAAGTTGCTCGTGGGGGAGCCCACTCGTTCTTGGAAGCCCATGCCGATGCCATCGCCTACCTTCCTATAACCGCCTATGGCGAATTTGCCGAAGGTTTTGCAAATCGCACAGACCCCGCACTTCTCTCTGTAGTAGAATCTTTTGAGTTGCTCCCAGTCACCCGTCAAACAGCTAACACTTATGCGAAAATTACGCGCGACCTGCGCTCCAGAGGCCTGCTCATAGGGGCCAATGACCTCTGGATTGCTGCCTCGGCCATCGAAAAAAAACACCCTCTCGTGACTCGAAACACCTTGGACTTTTCTCGAATACCCGGCTTGGAGCTTCGATCCTACTGAGAGATAATATTTTGAAGCGAGATGAAACGGCGACCAAGCGTGCTACGCTCCGCCGCCGGCGGCGTTGGCGAGGCCGGCTTCTTCGGGGGGGAGGAAGGGTTGGAAGCGCGCTTTGTCGATGGCTTTCATGTAGGCTTCGTGCGGCGAGACGACACCACCGAGGAGCTGTTCCCAGATGGCGTCGTCCATGAACTGCATGCCCTGGCTTTTGCCAGCGACGATGACATCTTGCAATTTCTGGGTCGCGCCTTCGCGGACGATGGCGGAGACGGCGTTGTTGACGACGAGGATTTCGTTTACGGCGACGCGTCCCGAGCCGTCCTGTTTTTTCATGAGCAGCTGGGCGATGACGCCGCGCAGGGAGGCTGCAAGCATGGTGCGCACCTGCGCCTGCTGGTCGCTCGGGAAGACATCGATCATGCGGTCCACCGTTTTGCGGGCGTTGTTGGTGTGGAGGGTTCCGAAGACGAGCAGTCCGGTTTCGGCGGCTGTGAGGGCGAGGGAGATCGTCTCCAAGTCGCGCATTTCACCAACGAGGACGATATCGGCATCCTCACGCAGAGCAGCTTTGAGGCCGGCGGGGAAGGATTCCGCATGTTCAGGGACTTCACGCTGGGTGATGATGCTTTTCTTGTTGCGGTGAACGAACTCAATCGGCTCCTCGATCGTTACGATATGGCGGGAAAAGTTGGCGTTAATGTAGTCGATGAGAGCCGCAAGTGTGGTGCTTTTTCCAGAGCCGGTAGGGCCTGTCACCAGAACGATGCCGCCGCGCATGTGGCCGAAGGATTTGATGATCTCCGGCACGCGCAGGTCTTCTAGGGTTTTGATTTTTGTAGGAATGATGCGAAAGACAGCTCCGTAACCGTGGGCCTGCTTGAGATAATTGCAGCGAAAACGGTTCTCCTCGTTCATCTCGTAGGCGAAATCGAGGTCACCGTGTTCCTCGAAGCGCTGCCAGCGCTCGGGCGAGCAGATTTCGCTGAGCATGTAGCTCATTTCCTCGGTGGTGAGGGCCTCCTCGCGAATCGGAACGATCTCGCCGTGGCGGCGGACTTTGGGCGATTGCCCCTCGGCGAGGTGGAGATCCGATGCGCCGCTGTCGATGAGAACCTGGAAAAACTGGTCGATGTAAGGCATGGGCGGGGAAGTTTTAAGTTTTAAGGATTAAGTTTTAAGCGGGGCTCGTTGCGTCCTCTTTGTTCGGTTATTTCAGGCCCACGAGGCGTTTCATGTCGGCTTCCTGCTCGGCGCGGTAGACGGCCTCTTCGGCGGAAATGATACTGGCTTGGAAGAGTTCGGCTATGGAGTCATCCATGAGTTTCATGCCCAGTTTTTTTCCGGTTTGAATGATGCCAGGCAGCATGAAGGTCTTGCCTTCGCGGATCACATTTCCGATGGCGGGGGTGTTCATCAAAATCTCGATCGCCAGCGCGCGGCCATTGCCATCCGCGCGGGGGACGAGTTGCTGCGAGATGATGCCGCGCAGCGACTCACTGACCATGATGCGAATCTGGTCGCGCTGGTCGGTGGGGAAGACATCCAACAATCGGTCGAGGGTTCTCGCGGCATTGCTGGTGTGCAGGGTGCCGAGCACCAAGTGGCCGGTCTCCGAAGCCGTGATAGCGAGGGAAATGGTCTCCAAGTCGCGCATTTCACCGACCATGATGACATCAGGATCTTCACGGAGAGCGCCTCTCAGCGCATTAGCAAAGGATTTTGTGTGGGTATGGACCTCACGCTGAGTGACATGGCACTTGCCCGAAGGGATGAGGTATTCGATGGGGTCTTCCAGAGTGATGATATGGTCGTGGCGCGAGCGGTTGATCTGGTCCACGAGGGCGGCGAGGGTCGTGCTTTTGCCGCTGCCGACGGAGCCGGTCACGAGCACCAGGCCGTTGTGGAATTCGGTGAGCATTTTCAATTGCTCGGGCAAACCGAGTTCATCCATCGAACGCACGCGGTCGCTGATGATGCGAAAAACCAAATCGCAACCTGTGCGCTGGCGCACGACGCTCGCACGGAAGCGTCCGATGCCTGTGGCGTAGGCAAAATCCACATCCCCGCGCTTGGCGAGTTGTTCCTGCTGTGAAGGCGAAAGAAAACTCGCCACGAGCCGCTCCGTGTCCTCCGGCGAAAGAACCTCGGCCTGCCGCCAGATCGGTTCCAGAATGCCGAAGCGCCGCCAGATCGGCTGGGAATTCACGCTAAGGTGGATGTCCGAGGCATCGGACTCCTTGCCAACCGCAAGAAACTGGTCGACATGAGTGAGGCTGTGAATGTCAGGGGTGGATGCGTCCATGGGCAATGAAGTATTCGACGACCCAACCCATACAAGCTTTCGAAGGGTCTTCCAATATCTAAGTCGGGAATCCGTGAAATCGTGGCCGCACTCCCCCACCTGTTATCGAAATAATTGTTAAAAGAGAGAGACCTTCCCAAAAAAAATTCCGCTCAGTGTGGAATAGGGTGTATTTGTTCCGCCATGCACCTTACCGAAGCCGTTAGTTACCTTGATGACCTCCTGCGCACACGAGAGGTGGGGGATTTTCCCCAAGCGATGAATGGACTGCAGGTCGAAAATTCGGGCGGCCTCACGCGCGTCGGTGCGGCGGTGGATGCCACCGAGGCGGTGATCCGGGAGGCTGCGCAGGCGGGGGTGGATTTTTTAATCGTGCACCACGGCCTGTTCTGGAGTGGAGCGCAGAGGGTCACCGGCGCGGTCTATCGGAAGATGCGCTTGCTCATGGAGGCCGACATGGCGGTTTACAGCGCGCATCTGCCCTTGGATATCCATCCCGAGATCGGCAACAACGCCCTGCTTGCAGCAGCGCTCGGACTCGAAAATGGCGTGCCGTTTTTTCCGACGGCAGGCCAGAATGTGGGATTGAAATTTGAAGCCGAAGTGAGCCGGGAGGTCCTGCGGGACCACTTGGAGCGAGCGGTCGGCGGTCCCGTTCATCTCGCTCCTGGCGGACCTGTGCTGGCGCGGCGCATCGGAATCGTGACCGGAGGAGCTGGCGGCGATGTGGCGAAAGCGGCCGAAGCCTGGGTGGACACATTCATCACCGGCGAGGGCCCGCATTGGTCCTACACGGCAGCGGAGGAGCTGGGGGTGAACCTTTTCTACGCGGGTCACTACGCCACGGAGACCTTCGGGGTGAAGGCGGCTGCGGAACTGGTGGCCGGGAAATTCGCCTTGCCTTGGCAATTCATCGACCACCCGACAGGACTGTGATCAATCCTCCGAGTCAGCTGCGGAAAGAAGTTTGAAAGCCTTCTTCACATCGCTGACACGCAGGATGAGCAGGCCCTTTTTGGCACTGGGCATGGATGCGAGGTAGGCGTATTCGATATTGACCTTGGATTTTGAGAGAAGACGCGCCACACGCGACAAGCTGCCCGGGCGGTTGTCATTTTCAATCATGAGCACTTCACTATCCAGAACCAAGGTGCCGTGGGATTCAAGCAACGCGATCGCCTTCTGTGTATCGCTCACCACCATGCGAACAGCGGCGTGGTCCACCGTGTCGATAACGGTGAGGCCATAGATATTGATATTCGCTTCTCCGAGGGCATCGCACAACTCGGCGAGCGTTCCCGGGCGGTTGGCGATAAAGATGACGAGTTGTTCGACGATGCGGACATTTTTCATAGGCATCCATTTTCGCTATGCAGGCCGCCCGAGTCGATTGGAAAAAGGCGGGGCTTGCCAGCGCCATGCGGTGGGGCGATGGATGGTGAATGCCGAATCCCAAAAACAGCGGGAACAATAAACCGTTGGAAAGCCGCTCGAAGGGCAAAAAATCCAAGCCCCGCAAATCGCCGCGCCAAGCGGCAAGCAAACCAAATTCCGCCAGGCCACCAAAACGCAGCGGCACATTTCAAAAAAACACCGGCGAGCCCTCACAAAAACTCCGCGCCTCGATCCTTCGTCAGATCTCCCAACGCCCATTGGACGCCGCTGGAATCGCTTCGGCGCTGGACCTCCCACCGGCCTGGAAAGGCAAACTCCTCCAGTTGTTGAGGGAAATGGAGACCGCCGGCGACATCGCCCGCATACGCCGCGACCGCTTCATTATCCCCAAGGAAGCCGATCTCTTTACAGGAGTCCTCCAAATGCACGCCAATGGCGGAGCACATGTGCTCAATGAAAAGCAGGGGGAGCCAGACCTCTACATCCGTGCCGAGAATTGCTTCACAGCCATGCACGGTGACCGCGTCGTGGCACGCATATCAAGTCAACCCGAAGAACCGGGCTTTTTTTCCAAACCCGAGAAACGCCGCGAAGGCAAGGTCATCCGCGTCCTCACCCGCGCCAACGAAACCATCGTCGGCACACTCCAGCGCTCGAAAAACTTTTTCTATGTCGTCGCAGATGATCCGCGATTCGTCCAGAACCTCTATGTCAAACCGCCCGCCCCGCCGCTTCTGGCAAAGGTCGGAGACAAGGTGGTGGCTAAACTCGACTCCTGGCCATCCCGCCATGTGAACCCCGAGGGACACCTCATCGAAATCCTCGGCCCGACCGGTGCGCCGGGCGTCGATATGCTCTCGATCATTCGCAAGCACAGGCTGCCATTGGAATTTCCCCATGATGTCCTGCGCGAAGCAGAGCGCGTCTCGCCGGAGGTCGACCCCGCCGATGCCGCCAAGCGCGAGGATTTGCGCGACCGTTTTATCTTCACCATCGACCCGGATGACGCGAAGGACTTTGACGATGCCATCAATGTGGAGCGCATTCCCGATGGTTGGCGTGTCGGCATCCATATCGCCGATGTGTCCCACTATGTGAAACCCAAGTCCGCCCTCGACCGCGAGGCGCACACGCGGGGGAATAGCGTTTATCTGGCCGACAGAGTCATCCCGATGCTCCCCGAGGCGCTCAGCAATGGCATCTGCAGCCTGAAGCCACAGGTCGACCGTATGGCGTTCTCCGTTTTTGCAGAGATTCTCCAGAGCGGAAAAATCCAATCCGTTCGCTTCGCCAAGACAGTCATCCGCAGCGCCGCGCGGCTCACTTACAAACAAGCGTTCGCCATTCTCCAGAAGCCGCCGAAAAAAGGCGACCTCCTCTCCGAGCGCGTCCACACCGCATGGGAACTCTCATCCCTGCTCCGCAAAAAACGCTTCGCCGCCGGATCCCTCGATCTGGAATTTCCTGAAATCAAAGTCTGGCTCGACGAAACCGGCCGCCCCGTGCGACTCGAGCGGGTGGAGAACGACATTTCCCATCAACTCATCGAGGAACTCATGCTCCTCGCGAACGAACTCGTCGCCCGCGAACTCAAGCACCGCAAGCAACCCGCCGTTTACCGCATCCACGAGAAGCCAGACCCCGACAAACTCGCCGAGTTCCGGGAATTCGCCGCCTCGCAAGGCATCCGCGTCGGCGACCTCACCCACCGTCCCGAGCTTCAAAAACTCCTCGCCTCACTGCATGGCAAACCCTTTGCCTCGGCAGTGAAGATCGCCCTGCTGAAAAGCCTCAAGCGCGCCCGCTATTTTCCCGAACCACTCGGCCACTACGGACTCTCGAAGCCGGACTACACCCACTTCACCAGCCCCATCCGGCGCTACAGCGACCTCATCGTGCACCGCGCCCTCGAGCGCCAACTCGGACTCACCAAAAGCGGACCGGATTCCTCCGCCCTCGGCGCCATGGCCGAACATATCTCCACCACCGAACGCTCAGCCGCCGATGCCGAGAAGGAATCCGTGCGCCTCAAAAAACTCGAGTTCTTTCAACTCCAAACCACCGAAGGAAAACGCCAGAAATTCCGAGCAATGATTATGGATGTCCGGAATTTCGGTTTCTTCGTTGAGTTGCCCGAGTTTCTTCTCACCGGCCTCGTCCATGTCTCCGCACTCGAAGGCGACTTCTACATCCACGAACCCTCGCGCGGACGCCTCTGCGGACGGAAAACCAAGAAAGTCTTTCAAGTCGGCGACTTCCTGGAGGTAGCCGTCGATCGCGTGGATATGTTCAAGCAGCAGGTGGATTTCAAACCCGCCTAACCCCACCAATTCACCGCGAAAAAAGGTCTGACGAGTTTTTGAAATTCCCTCTTGCTCCTGCCCCGCACGCCGACTACAACCTCTGCCTTCAAGATTCCTCCGATTCATGGGAAAAATTCTCATCATTGTCTCAATTGTTCTCGCTGCCGCATCCGCCGGCGTGGGCTTTGTAAATAGAAGCCATCTCCTTAAAACAAAGGAAAACCTTGCCGCATCCCAGCAAGAGACGGTGACAGTCAAAACCAACCTCGAGGGAGAGATCAAAAAGTATGTCGAGGCAGACAAGACGATCTCCGAACTCACCGCTCAAAAACAAGGCCTCGACTCCGACCTCGCCAAACAACGCAGCGAAGTCAGCACAAAAACAACCCAGCTCACCGAGTCTCAATCAAAACTCACCAAAGCCGAGGGCGACCTGGCCATCGCAAATACCGACATCCTCACCAAAGCCGAGAAAATCACCCAACTCGAAGCCCAAGTGGCCGCCGCAGCCACCGCCGTGCAAACGCCGGTCTCGAGCGAGGAAGATAAAGCTCGCATCACTGAACTCGAAACCCTGAACACCAAACTCGACGAGGACAACAAGAACCTCGAAGGCAAACTGGTCGCCCTCCAGAAGGCCGCGCGCGAAAAAGAAACCAAGCAAGGCCTCACTCGGGTCACCGGCCGCGTCCTTGCCGTCAACCAAGCCTGGAATTTCGTCGTTCTCAGCCTCGGAAACAAAAGCGGCATAGAGAGCAACATGGAATTCCTCGTCAAACGCGGCTCCACCCTCATCGGCAAAGTCCGGACGACCACGGTGGAACCCGCCACATCCATTGCAGACATCATCCCAGCGAGCCTCGCTCGCGGACTCAGCATCCAACCAGGCGATGACATCATCTACCAAACTGCTCAAAATTAGCCTACTCATCCTCCTGGCGGCCGCCATTACCGGCTGCGCCACCGATGACTCCACCTCCGCCGCCCACAGCGAAGGCTCCCTTCCATGGAACCGCCCCGCCTCCTGGGAAGGTGCTGGCGCCCTCGGCTCGGCCATGCAAGGCACTCGCTAAAAAAGGCATCGCTTGGCGAGAAGGAAGCTCCCAGCTTCATCTGCAATAATTTTGCAGACGATGGCAGTTATTATGCCTTCGGCCAAGTTCCCGCCCTTGCTTAGATCAATGCGGCATAAGCGCTTGGTTTGCTTGAACTGGCGGATTTGTTTTTCTGCGGCGCGTCCGCTGATGCCAAGTAAATCGGTAATTTATCCTAGCTTTTCCCCGAACATTTTAATCCAAGTCGTTTGAGACCTCTTTTGGCGGGTTATGCGGGCAGAGACCAGACTGTTTGGCCACTAACGATTGTGCGGACGGCGCGGCCGCGCCATGTGTGGTTGTGGAAGGGGGTGTTTTTGGAGAGGGAGGCGGATTGGTTTTTGTCGAATGTCCAGTCGAGTGCGGGGTCGATGAGGACGATGTCGGCGGGGGCGCCGGTTGAGAGGGTGCCGCAGTCGAGTTTGAGGAGGGCGGCGGGTTCGGAGGTGAAGAGGGCGATGAGGCGTGGGAGGTCGATCGCTTGGCGTTTGTGGACGAGGATGTCGTGGAAAATGGCGAACTCGGTTTCGAGGCCGGTAATGCCGAAGGGGGCGTGGTCGATTTCGACTTCCTTTTCGTAGGCCGCGTGGGGTGCGTGGTCGCTGCACAGGATAGTGAGGGTGCCGTCGGCGATGCCTTCGATGATGGCGTCGATGTCCTCCTGAGTGCGCAGGGGCGGGTTCATTTTGAAATTGCTGTCGAAGGCCGCGAGTGTGGCATCCGTGAGCGCGATGTGGTGGGCGCAGACTTCGCCGGAGATTTTCACTCCCCGGGCGCGGGCTTCGCGGATGAGGCGCACGCTGCCGCCGGAGCTGATGTGTTGGCAGTGGATCGGTGAGTCGCAAAGTTCAGCCAGCATGATGTTGCGGGCGACGATCATTTCCTCGCCGGCGCGGGGCCAACCGGGCAGGCCGAGGCGGAGGCTCCACTCGCCTTCGTGCATGATGCCGTCGCCGACGATCGAGTAGTCCTGGCAGTGATCCATCACAGTGAGGCCGAACATGCGGGCGTATTCCACCGCGCGGCGCATGATTTCGTTGTTCTGGATGCAATGGCCGTCATCGGTGAGTGCGACCACTCCGACATTGAAAAGCGATCCGACGGGAGCGAGTTCCTCGCCTTTGAGGCCCTTGGTGATCGCTCCGGTGCAGAGGACATTCACGCAGGCTTCGCGTGCGGCTTTTTCTTTGATCCAAGTGATCGTCGCGGCGCTGTCGGCCGAGGGATTTGTATTCGGCATGGCGACGACGGTAGTGAATCCACCGGCCGCAGCGGCGCGTGTGCCGCTGGCCATTGTCTCTTTGTGCGATTGGCCCGGCTCGCGGAGGTGAACATGGATGTCGATGAGACCCGGCGCGACGACGAGACCGGCGGCATCGATCGTCTCAGTCTCCTTGCCCAGCATGGGCTCGATGATTTTGCCGTCGGCGATCCAGAGGTCGGCGGTTTCGTCACGGTTGTTGGCAGGGTCGATGACGCGGCCGTTGGCTATGCGGGTGATTTTTTTCATGCTTGGACGGTTGGCGAGTGCGTCGATGAGGTTGCCGCGCAAAAATCTTTCACAGGCGGGACGCCCGTGCCCCTCTCTCTTGTGATGCGGGTGGTTTTTTTCATAGCGGCACGCCGGCTCCTCCGGCGCAGGAGTAGAGGACGGCCATGCGGACGGCGATGCCGTTGGTGACTTGCTCGAGGATCACGCTTTGGTGTCCATCGGCGATGTCGCTGTCGATTTCCACGCCGCGATTGATCGGGCCGGGGTGCATGATGAGGCAGGACGGCTTGAGCTTTGCGGCGCGGGCCTTGGTGAGGCCGAAGAGCGAGACATATTCGCCCAGGCCGGGGAAGTATTCCTTGCGCTGACGCTCGTGCTGGATGCGGAGGAGGTTTACGACATCCACTTCGGCAAGAATGTCGTCGAGGCGGTGGCTGACGCGGACGCCGAGTTTTTCAAAGCTCTTTGGAACGAGGGTCGAGGGGCCGACGAGTGTGACTTTGGCGCCGAGTTTGAGCAGGCCGAAGATGTTCGAGCGGGCGACGCGGCTGAAGAGGATGTCGCCGACGATAGCGATATGAAGGCCTTCGATATGACCGAATTTTTCCCGGATGGTGAAGATGTCGAGGAGGCCTTGCGTAGGATGTTCGTGGGCTCCGTCGCCGGCGTTGATGATGCTCGAGTCGAGGCGCTCGGCGAGAAATTGGGACGAACCGGGCGAGCTGTGGCGCAGGACAATGATGTCGGCCTGTAAG
>JBIKUM010000290.1:0-3800 GCA_044347585.1 Terrimicrobiaceae bacterium | reverse complement strand
GCATCTCAGGGCTGATTTTTTCAAGAATACCTCCGGGAACAATCCAGTCCCCCACGCTTGAGGAGATAAGCCGCTCGTAGCGCTCGTGGGCTGCGAAGCTGATCAGTGGACCGAGGAGCGTGTTTTCGTTCATGGGGTCTCCCGGTTGGTAACGGGCGATCGCAACCGTGAGGCGCTGCAAAAATGCATCCGCAACTTGTCGTTCGATGAGAACTCGCGATGTCGCATTGCACCGCTGACCGGCGGTGAGGCACATACCATCGGCGACCGCTACGGCTGCGGAATCGAGATCGGCGTCGGAGAAAATGATGGCTGAATTTTTTCCACCGAGTTCCAGAGCGAGCGATTTGGAGGTATCGGCAGCCAAAGCAACAGCGAGTTCCCGACCGACAGGCACGGAACCCGTGAAGCAAACCGAACGAACAGCTCGATCTGTGCAAAGCGCCCGACCTGTCTCGCCCCAGCCAGGGACCAGTTGAAAGACATCCGCCGGGAGCGCCTCCTGCATGATTTTGGCGTAGGCCAAGCCAACACTCACAGCAAACGGCGATGGTTTGAACAAAACCGTGTTGCCGGCGAGGAGATAGGCCAACGCCGCGCCATGCCCCAGATGAACAGGGAAGTTGAAGGGTGCAATCACGGCAGCAGGCCCACGCGGGCGCTGGCGAACGAGTGAAGGATTCGGCCCGTCCTCGATGGGCACATCCCGGAGATACTTTTCCCCGTCTGCAAAAGTGAGATCGAACTTCGCCAGCACAGCGGCCATCTCCAGACGCGATTCGCGAAAGGGCTTTCCCGTCTCCCGCGCGATCAAGGAAGCAAGCGATTCCGAGGCGAGGGACAATCTCTCGCGGCAACCAAGCAATCTTTCGCGGCGCTCCTCAAATGAAAGCCCAGCCCAGAATGGAAATGCGGCGACCGAGCGGGCGATGCACTCGGAGACATTCGCGGACGCCACCATGGGAAATGAAAAAGACAGATCACCCGGTGAAAAATTCTGCCAGGCTCGGGGTTCACTCTCCATGGAATCAAAATGGCTCCGTTTGAGGGAAACCTCAATGCCATTCAGGCCCGATCGTCATCACATGCGAAGAAGGACTTTACCGGAGCGCTTTTCGCGTGCGGCCTCGGCGACGGCTTCGAGAGCCTGAGACAATGGAAAAGTCTTGTGCACCGGCGTGTGCAGGACCCCCGAGAGAAGGTAGGCGGAAAGCTTTTGATAGGTCTCGCGCACATCAACTGGATTCGCAGTCTCCTTCCAACGGCGAAGCCAAAATCCATGAAAGGAGAGATTTTTAAAGATGAGCAGACTGTTGGGAATTTTCAAAGGCTGGCGCCCCATCGCTCCATAGGTCACCAACGGAGCACCCGGCGCGAGAGCATTGGCCAAGTTGAGCGCACTGGCTCCGCCTACGGCGTTGAGGGCGAGCTTGGGAGCTTTGCCGCCACAGAGAGCCTGAACCTGATCTCTCAGATTCGTCTCCTCGGTAATGACAACATCAGCACCATTTTTTTCCAATTCCTCAACCAGTTCGACCCGCCTGACGACATTCAGAGTCCGAAGACCCAGCGCCTTCGCCAATTGAATAACAGCGCGACCGACACCCGAATTCGCGGCATTTTGAACAATCCAGTCCCCTGGCTCAAGGAGTGCAAAATCATGCAGCATCCGCCAGGCCGTAGCAGGATTCACCGCAAGCATCGCCGTTTGCAGGGGATCCAACCCATCCGGCAGAACGATCAATGACTCGGCAGGCACGACCATTTTCTCCGCCCATGTGCCGAATGAAAGAGGAAGAACAGTCTGACCGACCGAGAGACCATGAACGGATGAACCCACCTGCTCGACGACTCCCACGCCCTCGTTTCCAATCGTGCAAGGCAAGGCTGGCAATTCGCCGTAGGTGCCTTCAATCACATTCAAATCCGCAGGATTAACCGATGCGGCAAGCATCCGCACAAGCACCTCACCCGCTCCCGGCGCAAGCGCGGGAATTTCTTCAAGGCTCAATGCAGGCGGATTTAATCCAAATGCGGTGAGACGGCAGGCCAGTGTCATGGCAAAACCTTACAAACCCTGAAATCCCGGCGCACCAAGAAAACCCAGCCCGCAGGTCAATCCGGCACGATTTCTGTGCCGATACCCGCGTTGGTGAAAATCTCCAGCAGCAGGCAGTGTTGGATGTGACCGCCGATCATGTGGATTTTTCCAACGCCGCGCTCCATTGCGGAAATGGCGGAGAGGACTTTGGGGATCATGCCGCCAGCGATGATTTTTTGTTGGATGAGGCTTTTGACTTGTTTCGCTGTAACGCTGGGAATGAGGGAGTGGCGGTCCGAGGCGTCACGCATAATGCCGGGCACATCGGTAACATAGATAAGCTTGGCGGCTTGGAGCTCGGCAGCCAGAGCCGCTGCAGCGATGTCGGCATTGATGTTTAAGACAACGCCATCGGCCGTGGCTCCGATCGGACTAATGACTGGAACGATCTCAGCATGGACTGCCTCATGCACGGACGCGGCATTGACTTCCTGAGCTTCCCCAACGAAGCCGATATCAACCGTTTCCCCTTCGATGAGCGCCTGCTTTTGAAGCTGGCGAGCAATGAAAACATCCTTTCCCGAGAAGCCTTTTGCGCGTCCTCCAAATTCATTGATGGTTGAGACAATCGAGGGGTTGATTTCCTTGTCGAGTGTCTCCTCTACGATCTTGATCGCCGTGGCATTGGTGGCCCTGAGACCCTCGATGAAACGAGCCTGCAATCCAGCGTCTTTCATGCGGGCTGTGATGGCTTTGCCGCCACCGTGGACGAGGACGGGATTGATACCGACCGCCTCGAGAAAAACGACATCACGAAGGAATTTATCGACGATCTGGTCGTCCTCCATCGCGGAGCCGCCATACTTGATCACGAAGGTCTGGCCGCGATATTTTTGAATGTAGGGCAGCGCCTCAATGAGGCATTCGGAGCGGACTTCGGGTGTGGTGAGCATTTAGTTATTCGCCGAGATTCAGTCGCACATACTCTTCGGTGAGATCGGTGGTCCAAACATAGTAGGAGCCTTTCCCGAGCTTGAGATCGACCGTGACCTTGAAGGATTTTTTGGCGGCAATGGCGCGGAGCTTTTCAAAGGGTGTCTTGGCAGCGATGCCGTTTTTCACGGAAGCGAGCTTGTCGTAGAAAATATCAGCCTTCGTGTCATCGACCTTCACGCCGCAATATCCAACGGCGTCGAGAATTCGGCCCCAATTCGGATCCCCGCCGGCCCAGGCGCATTTGACGAGAGTGGAGTTGGCGATGGCTTCGGCTGCGATGCGGGCCTCCTTGTCGTTGGCTGCGCCAGTGACTTCGACTTCGACAAAACGCGAAACGCCCTCACCGTCGCTCACAATCATTCGAGCCAAGGCACGGGTAACCTCATCCAGCGCCTGCGAAAATGCTGCCACGTCTGGCGTGCAGGCGCTCAGGCCATTGGCGAGCAGGATGACCGTGTCATTCGTGCTCATATCGCCATCGATCGTGATGCGATTGAAAGAATTTGCCACGGAGCGCTTCAACTCGGCCCGAAGAGCGGATTGGGGAATGGCGGCATCCGTTGTCACCACGCAAAGCATGGTAGCCATGTTCGGATCGATCATTCCCGCGCCCTTGGCGATACCTCCCACACGGAACGAGCCTTTGGAGGTTTTCACCTCGACGGCATATTCCTTGGCAAAGGTATCGCTCGTCATGATGGCAGCAGCAGAAGCTGCACTTCCGTTGCGGGTTGGCTTCAACGCGGCGATGCCTTTGGCGATG
>JBIKUM010000291.1:0-3800 GCA_044347585.1 Terrimicrobiaceae bacterium | reverse complement strand
GATGATGCAGTAGTGGGTGATGATAAATCCCGTGTGCTTTTTCTCCCACGGCCAGAGGGTCAGAGTCACGGCAAAGAGGTTGATGCAGAGCACGGCCAACCAGACGAGGAACCATGGTGCCTTGTAGATGTAAACTTGCGCGATTTTGGTGCTGAATTCCGACTCGGCAATCGTCGCCGCCGCGCAGGCTATCGCGATGGTCGCCAAAAGAATGAGCGCCAACTGCAGCGATCCCAACCAGTGGATAACTCGCCAAAACGAGGAGTTTTTTTTGCGCTCTTCGACCAGTCGCTTCCGCTCAAGCGCAGTCAAAATACACGCCCTCCGGTTGCGGCGCCTTTCAGAAACGAAATGTCGGGTGTGCTCAACAAAAACGGCATGACCCGCAGAAGCTATCCTGACTCGTGAAAGTTTCAAGCCGCACCGCCGGATTTAGCGGCGCGGCTTAAACATGGCGGGCATTATTTCCCTGTCTGAATGCTGAATATGGCGGGCGCATCATTGCTCCAGCCCGTGTTACCACTCTCGAAGCCGGGATTGGTGACGCGGTTCACTCCGCCCGATGTTCCCAGAAAGACCTCGTCGAGATACATCGTTCCGGCCGCATTGGCGAAGGCGGTGTCGAAGCTCAGGTAAACCCGCTGCCGGTTGCCCGAGTTGAACACAGGCGTGGTGAATTTCGTCCAAGTCGAGGTCGCGTTGATCCGCACAGAGGCGAGCCGCCTTGTCCAAGTGGCGTTCGCCCAGACCTGCAGCTCGAGGGATCCGCTGCCCTTCACCCAGACGCTCGCGGTATGGTTCGCGTTCGGAGTCACGGTGACAGTCTGGTAGAAATCCTGATAAGTGGCGGTCGCGGGAATTTTCGCCATCGCGGACCAGGATCCATTGAAAACAATCCCGCCGGGCGCGGGCGTTGGTGTCGCTGTTGGAGTTGGTGTGGGCGTAGGAGTGGCCGTCGGCGTCGGGCTAGGCGTCGGCGATGCTGTTGCTGTCGGGCTAGGCGTCGCGGTGGGAGTGGGAGTCGGCGTTGCTGTTGCCGTAGGAGATGGCGTCGCGGTGGGTGTTGGAGTTGGCGCGCCGCTCTGAAGCTTGTCGCGCAGCGTCTTCACGATCTGCTGCATGGTGGTGTCGCTTTTAAAATCCTGGATGTATGTCCACCAGAAGACCCCGCCGATGCTACCGAGATAGTCGAAGCTTGCATTGTAGTATTGCTCTGCGACCGCGCGCTTCGCTGCGAGCGTGTCTGTCTGATTGTAGGCCCACCAGAATTGCTGGCCCGCTATCCAATACCCCAACTCGCCGAGGCCGATCTTCTGGGTTGGAAATTCCGCCCGCAGCGTCTTCATGACCTGGTCGAACGCGACGCCCATCGGTGCCTGTTCCTGATATTGGGAAAATGTCACCACATCGATATTCGCGCGTGTCGATGCAGGAAGGTTCGCATTCGCCCAGGTGAACATCGAATTCGCCACGGAGTCGGTATTGATCTGCCAGAAAAATGTCAGAAAGGTCGGCTTGCCGGGCGCGCGGGCCTTAACCTCGGCAGCGGCATCCGCGATACGCAGGCCGATATCGCTGGTCAGCCAGCTTCCATTCACCTCGTTGCCTACCTCCCACGCATCGATCTGCGGGAAGGCTGTGATGTAATCGATGAAGCGCTGCTTGTATTGGGCGCGCGTGTAGCCTTTATCGTAGGTCGAATCGATCGGTTGACCCAGCACCTTCACGCCTTTGGTTTTGGCGTAGTTCACGAGGCTCGTGTAAGTCGAGGGCGCCTGGCCTGCGTCAAAAACAATGCGAATCCACGCATACGGCGCTGCCAGTGTGGCGGCCAAGTCCACATTGGCTTGGTAGTTCGAAACCGTATCGATGGTGAATCCAATCCAAGGAGTGACGGTGGATTTGTTCGCTGCCGCATATACGGGCCCATGCTCGGCAAGCATCGCATCATAGGCCACCGCAAGTTGGTCCAACGCCAGTTGTCCGGCCTTTCCCCTCGCGGATTGGGGGCTGTAGACATCCACCCCGGCAAGCTGCGAGGAGGCGGCTTGATAAGCGGTGGTGAACTTCACGGACGGCACATAATCGGGACGCGCCGAACGCGCTGCATCGAGTTTCTTTTTCACATCCAAAGCCGCCTGGTAGGTGAAATTGATCGTTGCGGCCGTGCTGAATCCCGCGCCGCCATTGTCCAGAATGAGGAGCTGATATCCCCCGGGAAGAGTTGGCCAGTTGAAAGCCAAGGCGACCGCTTGGGAAGGGATATTGAATGCCAAATTCGTGCCGGAGGTGTAGAGCGGCCCGCTGCTGATCGCACGCATGTTGGCGGGGTTCAGCAAAAAGTCATTGTTGTAGCCGGCACCTCCGTTGTTTGAAGCCGAGCGCACCTGAGTGGGCGTGAGCGCCGTTCCGTTTCGGTCAAAGAACAAAAGCGTCACCGTGCCACCCGCCTGAGCGGAGCCGCGCAGCGAGAAGACTACAACTATCACTGCCGCGAAGAGCAGGAACGCGAGACCGGGCAACAGCAGATTTCGTAATGCGCGATGTTTTTCAGGTTGGTTTTCAGATTGGTTTTCAGATTGGTTTTCCATGGCGAAAAACTAAAAGCCACGCCCCCTCTGCTCCATGGGGTCTTCGCCTGCTTTTGCGCTCCAGAGGTTGCCCCGCCCGTTTCACAGCCTACCTGTGACAATGTATGAAAACAGTAATTGACCACTTACGCCAACGCGGGAACCAAGGAACGCGCGCCGGCCTGAAATTTTTCATCCGAACGCCGCTCACCGTCGCCCTCGTTTTTGCGATTCTACACGGCTGCGCCTACAGGCCACCCGACTCCACCGTCGAGCCGGGATTCAAACCAGCAGCCACTGTGGCCAGCCCGCTGGCAATCGCACAGCAACCGATGGACGCACCATCCATCCGTGCCAAAAGCGCCATCATGATCGATGCACAGAGCGGCAAGACGCTCTATGAAAAAAACGCCGACGAGCGACTCCCCGTCGCCAGCACACAAAAACTCCTCACCGCGATGGAAGTCATCGCCGAGGGCGGACTCGAGCAGGATGTGCAGGTCACAATCTGGGATCAACTCCAGCCACCAACAAAACTCGGACTCATCGCAGGCACAACCCATCGCCGACTCGACCTCCTCGGCGCCATGCTCGTGAGCAGCGCCAACGACGCCGCCAGCGCCCTCGCCAATGCAGCTGACGGATCCTACGGCGATTTCATTTCCCGCATGAACTCCCGCGCCGACCGCCTTGGCGCAAAACACTCTCTCTTCCTCAACCCCCACGGCCTCGATATGCCCGGCCAGCACTCGACCGCGAGGGATGCCGCCATCATCGCCTACCACGCCTACCGCGTTCCACTCATCCGCCACTTCGCCGCGCAGGAGATGATTCCATTCAGCTATGGCGATGGACGCACCGTGCTGCTCGAAAACACCAACATCCTCCTCTGGAACCGCCCCGCCTACTTCAACGGCCTCAAGAGTGGCTTCACCATCGAAGGCGGAAAATGCCTCGTCGCCAGCGCCAAGCACGACGGCCGCGAAATCCTCATCGTCCTCCTCTCCAGCACCCAAGAAGAAGTCTTCCGCGACGCCAAACGCCTCTTCCGTTGGTATGAAAAACAAGTGAAAACAAAAGCCCTAGGCGATGCACCGCCAGCGCGCTGATAGTGCGCGACGGCGCTGATGACGCCGGGGACGCCGGCGCGGAGAGTCTAGAATTTTGATTGATCAAAGGGCTCCAGATCAGAGAGAGGAAAGAGGGGCCAAGTTGGGTTAGGGATTCTTG
>JBIKUM010000292.1:0-3798 GCA_044347585.1 Terrimicrobiaceae bacterium | reverse complement strand
GCGATGCGTGCGGTCTGCTGGGAAAACATCCGCAACTATCATTGGGAGTATTACCGGCAGATGGAGGACTGTCGCAACGACACCGCCTCGCATGTGCTGGTCAAGAATCCCTACCTGCACCCGATCGCCTATCAGGACGCTCCCGAAAGCCTCGTCGTGGGAGAGTGGCATCGCCTGCAATTTGTCCACGAAGGCAATCGCCTGCGCGGAGCGATCAATGGCGTGCAGGTGCTCAATGTCGTGGACGATCCTTTTTCCGGTTTCGGTCTGGTGATGCGCAGCGGCACTCTGGCCATCCGCTGCATGTGGGACTCCGACATCGTCTTTAGAAATTTGAAAGTCTGGACGAAGCCGGATGCATTTTGATGATGATCAAAACGCATGAAGGTGCCTCTCAAGACCAAGCATGACCTGCAAGCTCTTGCCATCCGGCTGACCGAGCCGCTCAAGACTCACTTTACGCCGGGCTGCGCAGGAATGCAGTTGGGGCATAGTGCCGCTCATTACAGTCCGGTTGGCATGAGCATAGAGGCTCTGCTGCGACCCTTGTTCGGCCTCATTCCCCTGACCGCTGGTGGCGGCAAGACTGACCTTTGGCCGCGATACCGGGAGGGGATCATCAACGGCACCGATCCAGGCCACGCGGAATACTGGGGGCCGGTTCCCTCCGGCGATCAGATCATGGTCGAGATGACCCTTCTGGGCCTCGCTCTGGCCATGGTGCCCGAACAACTGTGGGAGCCGCTGAGCCAAGGGCAACGCGATAACCTGGTGAATTGGTTGAACCAAATCAACCAGTGCGACCTGCCTGCTAACAACTGGCTCTTCTTTCAGGTCTTCGTGAATCTCGGCCTGCGGAATGTCGGGGCTCATCACAGCCCTGATGTCATGGAAGCGGCGCTCGATAAAATCGAAAATTCCACCCTCACCGACGGTTGGTATTCCGACGGTCCCTCGCTTCAGCGGGATTACTACATTCCCTTCGCCATGCACTTTTATGGTCTGGTGTATTCGGTGCTCATGAAGGAAGAGGATCCGCGACGCTCTGAAATCTATCAGGAACGGGCCCGCATGTTTGCCAACGACTTCCTGGCTTGGTTTGCGCAGGATGGCAGCGCACTGCCCTTCGGTCGGAGCCTCACCTACCGCTTCGCCATGGTGGCGTTCTGGGGTGCCATGGCCTACGCTGGTGTCGAAGCCGTTTCCTGGGGCGTGATGAAGGGGCTGGTGCTCCGTCATCTGCGCTGGTGGATGGATCAGCCGATTCTGGATGCGGAGGGGATCCTTACGGTAGGTTACTGCTATCCCAACCTCAAGATGGCCGAATATTACAACGCTCCGGGCAGCCCTGCTTGGGCGATGAAGGCATTTCTCCCACTCGCGCTTGCCGACGACCATCCTTTCTGGACCGCTGCCGAAGAACCACTGCCGTCGATCCCCGAAGTGGTCACCCAGAAACATCCCTTCATGGTCTTGTGCCGCGAAAGGGACCGCGAACATGTCTTCGCCTTGGCGGGAGGACAATTTCCCGCATGGGAGCCAACTTTCAAAGCCGCCAAGTATGCGAAGTTCGCCTACTCCACAGCATTCGGTTTCAGCGTTCCGGCAGGAGAGTGGGGGCTGGAGCAAGGTGCCTTCGACTCATGCCTGGCCATGGCCGAAGACGACAACTACTACCGGCCCCGCCGAAACTGCGAGGAGATCCGCGTGGAGGATGGCTGCCACTACAGCCGATGGAAACCATGGCACGATGTGGAAATCGAAACCTGGCTCATCGCGCTGGTCCCTTGGCATCTGCGCATCCACCGCATCGTCAGCTCACGGACACTGACCGCATCCGAAGGAGGCTATGCCATCAAGCGTGAATTTCCCGAAAGCCCATCGGCCGATCCGGCGATGGTCCGCAACCGTTATGGGCTGAGCGGACTGGTCAACCTTTGGGGAGATCGTCAGGGCAACACCGTCGAGGCGGCCCCCAACACCAATCTGCTCTATCCCCAAAGTCTGATTCCCAGCCTGGTGGGGCCGATCCAACCCGGTGAAACCTGGCTGGCCTGCGCCGTGTTGGGTCAACCGCCATCCGCTTGCGGCAAATACGCATGGGATTTGCCTCCACGAATCATCAGGGAAAGCGGCAGCATCATCGCGATTGATGACTCGCAACGAAGCATCCGAATTCCATTTTTCTGGTCAAAGCATCCAGCTTTGGAAAACGGATTTCATTTGCAAGCCATTGAATAATATAAAAAATTTGAATCAAGCTTGATGATTTATCGAGAGATATCGCCCACCAGGAAATGCGATAAAAATCAGCTCGCAAAAACTTGTGGCTATAAAACTATCCCCCATCACTCCAAATGAAAAAACCGTCTTTGAAACCCTTCACGCTTGCCGCCGCAGTCGCTCTCTTGCTTTTCGGTGCAGGTTGCAAAAAAGCAACCACTTCTCCGAGCCCAAGCACGGAACCATCGGCAACTCCAATCGCCTCCGCGACACCAACACCATCCCCCACACCGTCCGGCCCCACGGATACCCGCATCGTTCCTGTTTCCGGCGGCGATGCGATCATTGAACTTTGGGATCAGAGTCTCGGTGCCTGGCTGAAGTGGAAATTTACGGGCGGTCAAACGAACGCTGAAGCCAAACAGGGCTCGAGAATGGTCACTTTAAAGTGGAAGGCGGCAACCGCCGGCGAGGGGCCTGCGGTGGAGCGCATCTATGCCGGGAGTGGTGTGGTCTTGGGACCCTATTCGCAACTCGTGCTGAGCGCCGGATTTCCCAAAGGATCAAAAGTGACGCTGAAGGCCGAAACCGATGCAGGTCCATTGACCAAGGACTTTGTGTGCGAGGTCGGGCACACCGACCAGTTCGTGCTGCCGCTGCCCGGGGCAAAATTTCTTAACAAGGTCGGCATTGCTATAGGTGCCGCCGCTCCCGGTTCGGTGGAGTGCAATCTGGTCTGGCTCGGCCTGCGAGACCCGCAGTTGGCGGAGATCGAAGCGACTCGCTGGAAAAATTTCACTGAGCAACCGATGGATCTTTTCATCAGGCAAACTCCCGAGCCCGCCAGTGCTGCGCCGCTTTATCATTTACTGAGTTCGAAGGAGGGCTACGAACAGGCGAAAAAAGAGGCGACCGCTTCCGGAGCGAACCCGCTGCAGCTTGAGTCTCGCGTCACCCTCGAGCCGCACCTTACGGGAGCCGCCAACCAAAATCTCTGGGGCCGCCGAACCAAGAGCGTGAATCGAGTGTCACAGACCTTCGCCTTCACCAAAGACGATGGATCCAAGGGAAGCATCGGGCTGATCGATGCCGCGCAAAGAGCTTCGCTTACTGGGGATCAAGACGCGCTCCGCGAGGTTGCCAAGGCGGCCGTGCAGATCGCGCTCATTCCGCACTGGGATATTGATTTCATCACGGAGTATCCCGACAGCGCAGTCACTCAACGCTGCTTCTCGCAGGCGCAGGTTTGCGAAGCATTGGCGGTGGCATTCGATCTGGCCGGTTCCTTCATGACACCCGCCGCGCGCGAACTCATTCTCCGCCGCCTCGCCGAAGACGGCCTTGGCAACATCAACTTCGAGGTCTGGAAACATCCCTACATTTTCACCTGCAATCAGCTCCCGGTCTTCTCCGTCGGCCGCCTCGCCGTCTATTCATTGCTGGAGAAGCAAAGCGGGTGGGGACATTTGAAACCCTACACCGATCTCGCCTTCGCCGAGTTGAATGAAAGCCTCGCGCACAACTTCCTACCGGATGGCGGATTCCCCGAAGGAAGCGGATATCTGGCCTACACCC
>JBIKUM010000112.1:0-8613 GCA_044347585.1 Terrimicrobiaceae bacterium | reverse complement strand
CGACAACGCACTGCCCGCGCTGGCGATCTATGCCAATGCCCGCAACAAGCCTTTTGCGGAACTGCTCCCGCCTTTGCTCGCCAAGACCGACGATTACATCGAGGCCCTTCGAAGCACGGAACGACCCACCCAACTTATTCTGGTGAGCGACGCGCAAGGTGGCCCGTTCGCTCCGGTGAGTGCATCTGTTCTTAGCGTGATGACCAAAATTCGACCCGGCGGGGCTTCCGCGCGCATCCTGGCAGCCATGACTCCGGCGCAACGGCAAGGCATGAAACTCTGGGCCTTGCCTGCCCCTGATCTGACCGGTGTTGATCCGAACGCCTTCGAGCCCTTTGTTTTTCTCCCCGAGAACGGCATCGCCGCATCGACCCGCAAGAGCGGCGATCTTTTGACCAAACTGCTCGTCATCGGCGGACCTGCGAAAGCCGGACACAACCACGAGGATCGCGGTAGCTTTGTGCTCGAGTTTGCGGGCGAAACCTTCGCGGCCGATCCAGGTGGAATGACCTATTCCGACGCCATGGCGCAGACGATGAAACACGCGCAGAACCACAACATGCTCGTTCCAGTCGTGAAATCCGGCAACCGCCCGGCAGCTAAAAACCCTGCGTCCGTCGCAGTGATCCCCGAAGCCACCGGCGATGACACAGACTTCAGCGCGACGATCAATGGCGGAGTCCTCTGGCCAGATTTCTACAAATCATGGAGACGCAGTTTCACTTCCCCATCGGCGAGCGAAATCACCATCAAGGATGATTATGAGCTGACCAAAGGCGACGGCGTCGAATTCCTCTGGCACACGCCGCTTCCGGTCAAAAACGAAAACGGCCAAGTCATCATCACCGGCGCACGCGGCCGGGCAATCATCACACCGCCCGCGGGAACCACTGTGGAAATCACCCCAAGCCGCAAGCTGGGCATGAGGGATCTCTCGACCATTCGTTTCCGCAGTGAGGCGAAATCCGGAAGCCTGGAAACGAAAGTGCTCCTCGAAGCGAAAAAATAGCCCGACTCACTGATTTCCCACGCAACTTGGGAGGCACATCGTCTCGCCTACTCGCTCGCCGCCACCTTCCTCGGCCGCATGTGCCTCTCCGGGGAAATTCACGACCTTTCACCCGCACAGTGGAAGCTCAGCGTTTCCGCCATGGAACTCTACCGGCGCGTGTATCCGATCATCCGCGACGGCCATTCCACTTTCCGCGGCGAGACAGGCAAGAGTTGGCGTCACCCGCAAGGCTGGCAGACCGTGCTGCGCACTTCGAAAAATGGCAAGCGCGCCATGCTCATCGCCCATACTTTTGGCAAAACGTTTCCCAAATCAGTGCAAATCCCGCTCGCCGAAAGCGGTTGGAAAATCGATGAGGCCTGGACCGAAAAACAAGGCCTGTCGGCAACACTCACAGGCAAATCCCAGCAACTCGACCTCACCAGCGAATTCCGCGCCACCGTTGTCAGCCTGCGACGGGGCTGATTGATAGCGGAATTGGGATTGCGCAGTGCGGATCAGCTTACGCGTTTCGCGACTACGGTGTGATAGAGTGTGGGATTGAAGAAAAAATTGATTTTTCACATTGAAGGTGGTGAGTGATGTTAATGAGTTTCGCACAGGTTCTTGAAGAGTTGCCGCGCTTCAGTGTGGCCGAGAGGCAAGAGTTGTTGAGGAATGTTTTGGAACTGGAAGAGGATGGGCTTTCCGACGCCGAATTGGCGCTGGTGGAGCAGCGGCTTGTGGCCTACCAAGCAAATTCTTCAAGGGCTGTCCCGGCGGACGTCATGGCGGAGAAGGTTCGCAAGAGATTTTCTTCGTGAATTGGAAAGTTGTCGTTTTGCCCGAATTTTACTCCGATTTGGAGGAGGCTGGGGACTGGTATGAGCATAAACTGGAAGGACTCGGAGCGAGATTTGCAGGCAGGTTCTGGATGTCTGGGCGGATTTGGCAGTCAATCCTTTGCTCAATTCTAAAAAACTACCTCGACGAAATATCCGTTGGCGATACCCGGACAAATTTCCCTATAAAGTCGTCTACTCTGTGGAGGGGGAAACAAAATCTGTCGTGGTCATAGCATTGCTTCACGCTGCAAGGCATGCGGAGGTTCATCGTAAGCGGATTCGAGGTATCTGAAACCTGATCGCTTTTTACTCCTGCCGCAGAAGAATGAAAAGTGAGGAAGCCTGGCCGGAAAAACAAGGCCTCAAAGGAAATCCCGACAACTTAACCTCACTGGTGAATTCCACACCTCCATTGTCAGCCTGAACCGCATTTGAGCTACAGCTCATGAATCCAAGTCCCCCACCCCTGCGCTAAATCAGAAATTTTGGTCAGGAATCCGACCCTCTTAAAATTGTTTTTTGAACGTAACATCACTCATGTCTTTATTTTCAAAAGAGATGCATTGTTTTTTATGACTGCTGTTCATTTGAAGCAAACACGTGTATCAAATTTCATAACAGCTGTTCACTCAGAGATGACTCGTGTTATCAAATCGATAACCGCTGTTCTCCCGGAGACAACTCGTGTTCTCAAATCGATAACTGCTGTTCTCTCGGAGACAACTCGTGTTCTCAAATCGATAACTGCTGTTCCCTCGGAGACAACTCATGTTATCAAATCGATAACAGCTGTTCTCTCGGAGATGACTCGTGTCATCAAATCGATGACTGCTGTTCTCTCGGAGACAACTCGTGTTCTCAAATCGATAACTGCTGTTCCCTCGGAGACAACTCATGTTATCAAATCGATAACAGCTGTTCTCTCGGAGATGACTCGTGTCATCAAATCGATGACTGCTGTTCTCTCGGAGACGACTCGTGTTTTCAAATCGATAACCGCTGTTCTCTTTCGATTTCTTGAGTTTCCATGTGTCCCTACAAAAAAAGCTCCGCGTCTTGTGGCCGTTGATTAAGTCCCAAGGCTCGTGCGGCTAATTGACGATTTCCTTCGGTATCCCCTATTCTTCGATTATGCCTCGCGGAACATCGATGGCATCCGCAAAGGATGGCCCCTATTTTGATCCCCATACCGGTTCCGGTGTTTTGCTGGACGGTGTCGAGGTTCCTGCTCCGAGGGTTCATGAATGCGGTGCCATGGTTGTGGACAATCGCTGGATTCATCATGGCGTGCGCAGTCCGTTCTGGAGGGCTTACTACAATCCCGACAAGGGCGCTGCGGTGTGCGTCGCCGGGAAATGGATTTCGCTCGGTCCATCGCATGTGGTGATCGTTCCCGAGGACACCCTCTTCGATTGCAAATGCCAGGAACCCACCCGTCATTTCTGGGTTCACTTTTCCTATCCGCTTGCGGGCGACCCGCCGCCCGTGTGGTCTGGAAAACTGAACGCTTCCGAGCAGGCGCTCTGGCACTCTTTGTATGAACTCACAAAGAAAAATTCCCCTCCCCATCGGCTTCGCCACGCCTGTGCCGGGGCGCTGATGCAAGAGTTCGGGAAAATGGAGGCGTCCCTTCCTCCAGCCCGCTCGGAAAAGTTAAGGCGGATTCATGTGTGGATGGAAAACGGGATTCGCACGCCGCCCTCATTGGATGAAATGTCCTCCCATGCCGCCATGTCGCGCCGTTCCTTTTTGCGCTGGTTCCTAAGCGAAACCGGCGAAACCCCGGTGGCCTACCTGCGGCGACTCCGGATTCGCGAGGCCTGCCGCCTGCTGCGATTCGGCAACCAATCAGTAGATGAAATCGCGGAGGCAACCGGCTTTGCCAACCGCTACCACTTCACGCGCGCCTTCAATGCTGTGACCGGCATGGGACCCGCCGCATTCCGCCGCGCGAGCCCGACACCCTGAAAAACAATTGGCATGATTCGATACATCATGGGCACTGGCGGACATAGCATGTTGAGGTCTTTTGTTTAGGCTTTGCACCATGAACTCCGAACCCACCAATGAACGCGGCGCCCAGCGCCTGAGCCTCGAACAACTCCAGAAATGGGAAGCCCTCAAATACGGCATGTTCATCCACTACGGCATGAGCACCTACACTGGATCGGAACTCCCTGATGGCAGCCACCCCTCCACGCTCTACGCGCCCGACAAGCTTGATGTGGACCAGTGGGTCTCGGTCGCCCGCGACGCGGGAATGAAGTATGCCGTGCTCACCACCAAGCATGTCGCCGGTCACTGCCTCTGGCCGACCAAGCTCAACGACTACCATGTCGGCACCAGCGGCAACAAAACCGATGTCGTCGAAGCCTTCGTCAATGCCTGCGAAAAACGCGGTGTGCTTCCGGGCTTCTATTACTGCTCGTGGGACAATCACAACCGCTTCGGCTCCCGCACTTATTCAGACATGACGGCAGACAAGAAGCCCGGAAATTTACACGCTTTCACCACCCGCGCGTATCAGGATTTTCAGACTGCGCAGCTCGAGGAACTGCTTACCGGTTACGGTAAAATCGCCGAGGTGTGGATCGATATTCCCGGCATGCTGCCGCGCTGCTATCGCGAGGAGCTTTACCGGAATATCACCACATGGCAGCCCGAAACGGTTGTCATGAACAACAATGGCATCGGCGACGGCTCAAACTATCCCGTGATCAACAATTACGGGGTGCCTTGTGTCGACATGGATGCCTGGCCGGCCGACATCATCGCCATCGAACGTTTCCTGCCCAATAGTCACACCGGCCATGTCAAATGGCGCGAGATCGAGGGCAAAACGTATTACATGCCCGGCGAGGTCTGCGATCCCATTGGTCACGAATGGTTCTTCACCGAGCAAGACCAGCCCCGTAGTGATGAGGAACTGCTCGGCATGTATCTAGTCAGCATCAGCCGCGGCACCAATCTCCTGCTCGATGTCGGCCCCGACAAGCATGGCCTGATCCCGCAGAAATATGTGGGTGCCCTGCAACGCCTCCGTGCCAATCTTGACCGGCTTGGCTTACAGTAACTCCGCCCACGCTACCTGGCTGGGCATCCCGTCCACCACCGCCGTGACCTGCCGCATTATGCCGCGCAAGGCCGGCACCTTGAAAAACAATTGGCACGATTCGATACATCATGGGCACTGGCTGACATAGCATGTTGAAGTCTTTTGATTAGGCTTTGCACCATGAACTCCGAACCCACCAATGAACGCGGCGCCCAGCGCCTGAGCCTCGAACAACTCCAGAAATGGGAAGCCTTGAAATACGGCATGTTCATCCACTACGGCATGAGCACCTACACCGGCTCGGAACTGCCCGATGGAAGCCATCCCTCCACGCTCTACGCACCCGACAAGCTCGATGTGGACCAGTGGGTCTCGGTCGCCCGCGACGCGGGAATGAAGTATGCCGTGCTCACCACCAAGCATGTCGCCGGTCACTGCCTCTGGCCGACGAAGCTCAACGACTACCATGTCGGCACCAGCGGCAACAAAACCGATGTCGTCGAGGCTTTCGTGAATGCCTGCGAAAAACGCGGCGTGCTGCCGGGCTTCTATTACTGCTCGTGGGACAACCACAACAAATTCGGTTCACGGACCTATTCTGACACCGCCGCCGATGAGCGCGCCTTGTATCCCGAGCGCGTATCCTTGGCCTTCACCACCCGCGAGTATCAGGATTTTCAAACCGCGCAGATCGAGGAACTGCTCACCGGCTACGGCAAGGTCGCCGAAGTGTGGATCGATATTCCCGTCGTTCTACCGCGCTTCTACCGCCAGGAACTCTACAACCAGATTTCCAGCCTCCAGCCAGAGGCGGTGGTCATGATGAACAACGGCATCAGTGACGGATCGAACTACCCGATCGACAAAGCCTGGCCGGCCGACATCATTGCCATCGAACGCTTCCTGCCGAACAGCCACACCGGCCATGTCAAGTGGCGCACGATCGAAGGCAAAAAATATTACATGCCAGGCGAAGTCTGCGATCCGATCGGCCGCGAATGGTTCTTCACCGAGGAAGACCAACCCCGCAGCGACGAGGAGTTGCTCGGCATGTATCTGGTCAGCATCAGCCGCGGCACCAACCTCCTTCTCGATGTCGGCCCCGACAAGCACGGCCTGATCCCGCAGAAATATGTGGGTGCCCTGCAGCGCCTCCGCGCCAATCTCGACAAGCTTGGCTTAGCCTGAGAAATAGCCCACTCTCAAACCACCCATCCCATGAAACGCTACGGCTCCATGATCCGGCTCCGCCCGGAGAAATACGAAGAATACAAACGACTGCACGCCGCCGCTTGGCCTGAGATTCTCGCCAAGATCACCGAGTGCGGGATTCGCAACTACTCGATCTACCACAAGGACGGATTCCTGTTTTCCTACTTCGAGTATGTGGGAAACAACTTCGAAGCCGACATGGCGCTGATGGCCGCAGATCCGCGCACGCAAGAATGGTGGGCCGTCTGCAAGCCCTGCCAGGAACCGCTCGAATCACGCCAACCGGGCGAGTGGTGGGCCGACATGGAAGAACTCTTCCATCACGACTAATACCCATGCCTCATAGCGCCAAGCGCTTTTGCAAAAGTGCCGGATTATCTCGCAGCTCTTGCACAGTCGAAACCCGGCCTTCATGTGCCCGACGGCGATTGCGCCAGCGAATATCCCAACACCGACACCTACCCGATACTCGCCGCGCTTTTCCCCGGCTCGATCTACGAAAAGATGGCCGCCGCGTCATTGCTCTCGGATCGTCCCTACACCTACTCGCAGCATTATGTCGGCACCGGGATCTTTTCCTTCCTGCTCGGCCCCGATCAACTCAAGGAACCGGAATCCGTAGCGGCGACCTTTTCACTCCTGCCGAAGACCGGACTGACTTCGAGCTATCGAAGGGCAGGGGATCGTTCGCTGCGCTTGGTCTTTGCCGGCTCCAAGGCCTGGCCCAGTCATGCCCACTTCGACAAGGGTGGCTTCCATGCCGAGGTCGATGGCGAAGCCGCCTTCGTCGATCGTGGCACGGTCCGCTACGACGACCCGCGCGTGCCGCTGCTCAAGCGCACCGAGAATCACAACACGCTGGCACCGAGCTTCGATGGCATCACTACTGTCGAGCAGAAGCTATCCGAGGTTCCGCTCATCCCCGAAGCGCAGGGTGATGAAACCGAGTTCCACGCCAGCCTCGACCTCGCACCTGTATGGAAAGGCTCGATGACGCGATGCAAACGGAGCATTTCTTCGTCGGATCTCGAGGGCTGGAACGTTGAGGATGAAGGCGAACTCGAACGTGAAGGCCGCGTGGTGTTCTTCCTGCAGAGCCGCCATCCTTTCACCGGCAGCGGCCATGAATGGACTTCGGGCAAGATGCGCATCAAGGCCCCATGGGCCGAACGCGCCGACACGGCCGAACACCTCGTCGACTCGGAATTCCGCCCGATCTATCGACTGCGACTTTGGAGCGGCGTGTTGCAGTCCTTCGCGCTGAAGACGGAGTTTACCAGAAGTTGAGATCACCCTTTGACCGATCGCCGGTAAGCCAGCGGGGAGCAGCCGAGGATTTTCTGGAAAATGCGCGAGAAGTAATACGGGGCGATGTAGCAGTGCTCGTCCGCCACTTTTTTACGCTCAGTGTCGTGGTGTCAAGGAGTTTGCCTTCGGCGCTGAGTTTGAGGATGGCGTGGTCGCCTGATGTTTACCGGACCGCTGGAACTCCGCGCATTATGCCGACCTCGCCTCCATCCAGATTCACAAACCCACGCCCAATCAGATCACTAACCACGAGTTTCACTGCCGCATCAAAATCGAGCCCCGCGAGCCTTGCAGAAAGAACCGGATCAACGGTCACTCTAGTGGTCGTCGTTGTTTCTCGGCCAGGAACAGGATTTCCTTTGACAGAAGTGGATCCAGCGATGGCCTGCACCGCCACGTCGGCTGTCGTGAGAGTCTGCGCAAACCAGCGCACTGCCGCACCTTTATAGGGTTGACGGAGGATTGCTTCACCGCGCACTTCCTCCCAGGCGAATGGCAAGCTTTTGGAGGAGCTATTGTTGATCAGTTTTTCCACTACGGTTCCTGTGCGGTTGGCGGGATTGCCTCCGATACTCAGAAGAACCGATCCGATTCCCCCCTCAAGACCATCCACCCCTTCACGCTCAATGAATTGTGGTTTGGAAACCTGCAGACGGAAGCCCGTCCGAACACGGGGAAGTGTTCGCCCGTCTGGAGCGCCATGGACGACGTTCAGCGTTTCAAACTGAATCAGCGCCACCGGACCATAAGCCTCCGCGCCAATATAGGCAGCGCTTGGAATGGAAGGCTCTGCTCGTAACAAGATGCCACTGACTGCTGCGGGTATTGCAGGGGATGCAGCGCCTCCACGCACGTTGGTGGTTGTGGTCACGCTGTAAGCCAGATTTATTTTGACAGGAGACTGAGCTTTTGCCTCGCCTGCGAAGATGCATGCCAGAGACATGGCACCGACCAGGAAACTGAGTTTCAAAGAACTGGAGAGTTTCATTGGTTTATAAGGGCTGGTGTTTGAATGTCTTTAACGACGAGATGGAACATACATATCGTGATTTTCTTTGTCAACTGTAAAAAAAGTTTCGCGGCCGAGCACCTCGTCGACTCGAAATTCCGCACGATCTATCGCCTGCGACTCTGGAGCGCACCGCTGAAGTCATTCGCGCTGAAAACCAAATTTACGCGAAGTTGAGATCAGCCTTTCACCG
>JBIKUM010000030.1:0-14286 GCA_044347585.1 Terrimicrobiaceae bacterium | reverse complement strand
ATCGCAGCCTGCGCGCTCTTACACTCGCTCGGCAAGGCCCGCCGCGTCCTCGTCGTCACACCGGCTTCTCTCAAAACGGAATGGGAGGAGCAGATCAAAAAATTCACCACCCACCCGCTGCGCTTGGTCTTCGGCGGCCGCTCCGCCCGCGCCGCGCTTTACCGCGACGCAGAACCCGCGTTTTTTACCATCGCGAACTACGAGCAAATCGTTTCCGACTCGCTCGAAATCAATACCCACCTGCGGCCGGATATCGTCGTTCTCGATGAAGCCCAGCGCATCAAGAACTGGCCCACCAAGACCGCTCAAGCCGTCAAACGCCTCCAAAGCCGCTACGCTTTCGTCCTCACCGGCACACCCATCGAAAACCGCATCGACGAACTCCGCTCCCTCGTCGACTTCCTCGACCCCGCCCTTCTCGGCCCGCTCTTCCGCTTCAACCGCGAGTATTATGAACTCGACGAGCGCGGTCGACCATCCGGCTACAAAAACCTCGCCCAGCTCCGCGAACGCGTCCGCCCCATTCTCCTCCGCCGCCGCAAGCGCGATGTCGAAACCGAACTCCCCGACCGCTCGGACCGCAACCACTTCGTCCGCCTCACCAAGCCGATGCAGGACGAATACGACGACCACAAAGCCACCGCCAGCCGCCTCGTCAACAAATCCAAAACCCGCCCTCTCACGCCCAGCGAGCAAGATATCCTGATGATCTCGCTCAACTGCATGCGAATGGTCTGCGACTCGCCCTGCCTCATCAAAAAGAACCCCTCCCGCGATTGCCCAAAGCTCGAGGAACTCGCCGGCATCCTCGACGAACTCCTCTCGGACTCGGATGTCAAAATCATCGTCTTCTCCGAGTGGACCGGCATGCTCGAGTTCGTCCGCAACCTCGCGAAAAAACTCGGCGTCCACTTCGCCTGGCACACCGGCTCCGTTCCACAACAACGCCGCCGCGCCGAGATTCTCGCCTTCCGCAACGACCCCGCCTGCCGCCTCTTCCTCAGCACCGACTCCGGCGGCGTGGGACTCAATCTCCAGAACGCCAGCGTCGTCATCAATTGCGACCTCCCTTGGAATCCCGCCAAGCTCGAGCAACGCATCGCCCGCGCCTGGCGCAAAGGCCAACTCCGCCCAGTCACCGTCGTCAACCTCGTCGCCGAACACACCATCGAGCACGCCATGCTCGGTTCCCTCGCCGCAAAGACCGGCCTCTCCGAAGGCGTCCTCGACGGGGCAGATCTTGCCAATATCAAACTCAAAACCGGCCGCGACTCGCTTCTGAAGCGGCTCGAGCAAATCCTCGCCCCCACAGATTCACAAAAAACCGCGCCACCCGCACCCGTCACCGACCCCGCCGCACATTTTGCTAACCGGGCCCGCAAAGCCCTTGGCATGCGCCTCCAGCATTGCGAGGAGGCCTGGATTCCCGGCCAAGACACCCCGCTCCTGATCGCCGTGGTGGACAAAATCGACTCGGTTTCCAACGATAAAATCCAAGCCCTCCACCGCGAAAACCCATGGCCGGGCACTTCCCAACCCGCCCTCCAAATCCTCGACGCCTCGACTTGGGATGCCCTGAAAAATCTCGCCGCCGGTGGCATGATCACCATCCAAAGCCGCGCCGCCCGACCACTCATTCCCGCTGCAGGCGAACCCCTCCGCCCGCCTCTCACGCCCGAGCAACTTGCCCGCATCGCCACACTACGCGCCCTCGCCGCAAAAAAACACCGCGCTGCCGAAGCCCTTACCGCAGCCGATCTCCCCGAAGAAGCCGAACCGCTCCTCGCCGCAGCCCGCGAAGCCGAAGCCCAGGCCCTCGCCATCGAATCCGGCCAAGCCTGAACCATTCACATGGCCCTCCGCCTCTGCACCGAGATACTCCACGGCGAACTCGAGAACCGCCACCCGGGCCGCACCACCGGCATTCTCCACCTCGTCGGCCACAAGGAACCACTCACCCTCGACCTTGTTGGCAACCCTTGGCGCGACCTCGCAGGCCATCGCGTCGTTTTTAAAAACCCATCCCCCGGTCCCGGCCGCGAAGCCACTTCCAGACTCGTTAAGAAACAAACCGGCCGCGTCGGCGATATCACCGCCTCCCGCAAAGTGAAGGTTCTCGACTGCCCTCTCGAGGAACTCTCCGCCCTCCACAGAGAGAACCGCCCCATCCCCCACCACTGGGCGAATTCCCTCTACCTCGAATGGTTCGGCGACACCAACGGACGCATCGTTGTCGAGGCCACTGGATTTGAAATTTCCATCGACCCCGAGCCCGCTTGGACCATGACGCCCGAAAACGAAACCGAGCAGCATGAGGCCAACCAGTCCGCCATGCTCGATTTCGCAAACTCCCTCGGCACCGCCTTTGCCAACGGCCTCGTGGAACTCCCCGCCATCGACGAATCCGACGACGAACCGCAGAGCCGACTCGAAGCCGAGGCCGACTCCGAAGCCGCCCGAATGAACCTTCTACTCGACCGCATCCAAGCCCGAATGCTCCGTGAGGATGCCGATCCCGAGGACTTCGACGAAATCTGGGACGAGGAGCGCGAAAGGCTCCGCATCGAGCGCGGCGAGCCCGAACCCCCGCCACTCACGCCCGAGCAGGAGGCTGCGATGGACGCCCGCATCGACGAACTCAACGCCCTCTCCAACGAAGCCATCCACGACCAAGCTGATAATCCACCCTTCGGTGAATCCAAGGACCACCCCCTTGTCGAAAAAGCCCGCGATCTCGCCATCTCCATGCACCACGCCGCCGAAGCCGCCGGCTGGATTCCCGAAGGCTCACCGCCGGAGCATCCCCTGAATGAAGCCTGGTCCTGCATCGCCACGGCATCCGCCAAGCTCGCCGGCGCCCTCAACATCCACGATCCCGAAGACTGGCCCCCGGAACCACTCTTCGCCGGACACGCACTCCACCGCCTCAAGACGGCCCGACGCCTTCTCCGCGACGCCCTGCTCGCCATTGAAACCGCCGCAGCAGACCACCTCGCACCCACCGAATGGACCTCCTCCATAGCGGCCACCCTCACCTCCGAAATCCTCCCCCAAATCGAGCACCTCATCACCGAAGTCCGCCTCATTCTCAACGCCGCCGACCAACATCCCGACTTTGACGACGAGGACCTCCCATGAAGCCACCCTCTGATTCTGACGCCATCCTCGTCTTCCCCCGCCGATGCCCGCCTCCTCGTCACAGCCCACATCGAAGAAACAACCCGCCGCTGGCTCAATCCCTGAATTTCTATGACGCTCCCCCCTCGGAACGCCGACGTCCTCGTCGGCATCAACGCCTAATAAATAAGACACGCCCGCAGCGCTCCTCGCCTACACACTCGACAATATTGACTCGCTCGCTCCCGCTCTGCTCGCCTTGGAGCGGCTGCCCACAGCGCCTGCGGCGCATCCCAATGAATCATATAAATGAAAGAAAAGGAACACTGACCCCTAGTTTATGGAGCAAACACCTCCAAGCCAAGCTGTAATAAGCACTTCGTAATTCAAGGTAGGGACGCCGCGCCGCCGGGGTCCCATTTTTGCGGCGAAGCCGCCTTTGCATCCAGCAGAGACGCCGCTTCGCGGCTGAAACTTGGGCCATGCGGGACGATGGCCCTCCCGTGGAACGCCGCGCGTCAACTGCTTGGAGGGTCAGCGTCCTCGCCTGACCCATTTTCCAACCACGGGGGGCGCGGAATTGCTTTCAGACACAATTCACGCAAAAACCACTCGATCCGCTCGCTGCGCTGACGCCGAAATACATGATTTTGCCAAGCCTGAGAACGCTGCGCTTTTACTCGGGGCTGGGAAGGGCGGGGGTGTTGGACGCGAGACGGGCGGGGAGCTGGGGTTCGGTGTATTGAATTTCGGCGTGGTCGATGCGGAGGGCGGTGCCGTCGGGGTTGAATTCGGGGCGGTGTTTGGGCTCGAAGTAGACGGGCATGTCTTTTTGGAGCGGGAGGATTTCGATGCGGAGGTCGCCGGAGGCGAGTTCGGTGGCGTGGCGGCGCAGGCCGATTTCGAAGGTGGAGCCGTTGTAGAAGTCGTCGTTGAGCAGGCGGCCGTTGAGAGTGAGGCGGGCGACATCGCCGGTGTAGCGGATGCGGAGGATGGGGTTTGCTGCCATGTCCAAGTTGGCGGGGAGTTTCACTTTCCAAACGGCGGCGGACTGGAAATCGTTTTTTCCCGGCGAAACAGGAAGGGCGAATTCAGGATCGTTGGATTTCCAGGAGCGGAGGGCTTTGGGATTTTCAAGGAGTTCCAGAACGACGGGGATGGAGCGCACTTTGGGCTCCGCGTCGAAGGCGAGGTTGCCATCGCTGGCTTTCGGGGCAAGGGCCAGGGAGTCGGCTTCGCTCAGCAAGATGATCCGGACTTCGCGGCCGTTTTTTCCCGACACGCGGATAGCTGGGCTGCGGCTTGCTTGGACGCCGCTGAAAATGAGCGGCTCGCGGCGGAGCGGGGCCTGAATGGTCGCGGGGTCGAACGCGAACTCGGCGTTCATGCCGGGAACCTCGGCGAAGACGACTGTGAGGCCTCCATCGGGATCCAGGGTGCGGCGGATGGGCTGGGCGGTTGCGTAGATGAGCTTCACGCCATTGAGCTCGAGATTGAAGGGCCAGTGGAAAAAGGAATCCGCTGGAATCGTGGTGGGCTTGCTTGGAATGGTGAGGCTGCCGACGGGAAGATCGATGCGGAATTGGGTGTTCGGCTTGCCAGGCATGTGTTCGAGCCGTTGGTAATTGTTCACGAAGAGAAATCCGGAGAGGCCATCCGAGCGCACGCTCCAGCGCAGGGTTGCGGGGTTCGAGAAATCCATTTCCTCGCGGCCGGGGAGGAAGGCCGGCATGCGGGACAGCTCGGCTCCGAAGTCTTCCATGAAGAAATTCAAGCGCCGCAGCCAATGGTAGTGCGGGCGGATCTGTCCATATTGGCCGATGGGTGCTTGGAAGTCGTAAGATTTGATGGGCGTGTCGAAGACATCGCCGATTTCATTCGATTTGTGCAACGGGGTGAGGCGTCCCTCGGGATTCTCGCCGCCGTGATACATGTAGTAGCCGATGCCCACGCAGCCGCTGCCAACCTGGCAGAGGGCGAGGGATGCGACATCACGAGGCTCCACCTTGTTTCGCCGATGGTAGGAGACGAACATACCGCCGCCGGTTTCGGCTGTGAGGAACGGATACTGCGCACGGCTCGACTCGTCCTCCCCGCCGCGCACGGTATTGACATCACTCGCGATCGATTCGTCGATGCGTTGCTTGCGGAAGATGTAGTTGTAAAGAAGGCTCTCCGACTTCTCGACCGAGCCCTCCCAGGCGGCATCCGGATAAGCGCCGTAGAAGGGAATCATCTCGCCCAGCGGCATGGGATCCTCCATGCGGGGCCAGCCGGTTTTTGTGTAAAGCGGCACATCCATGCCGGCCTCGAGCGCGAGATTTTTCAGGCCGAGAAGGTAGCGCGATGGGCCTGAATACTCGTTGTCGAGCTGGATGCCGACGACGGGGCCGCCATCTTTCCAGAGCAGGCCGCGCATTTGCTCGCCGATGTGGGTGTAGAGCCGCCTGACGGCTTCGTGATACTCGGGGTGCTCGGGGCGCAGGCCCCATCGGGCTGGCGGGGCCCAGCGCGTGCTTTTCTCCACCCAATCGGGAAAGCCGCCGTAGCGCACTTCCCCGTTGCACCACGGCCCGGCACGCACGATGGCGAGCAGACCTACCTCGCGGCAGGTCTCGAGAAAGGCGCGCAGGTCTTTTTGTCCCTCCCAATGCCACTCGCCCTCGACCTCTTCGTGGTGGTTCCAAAAAACATAGGTCGAAACAATTTTAATGCCGCCGTCTTTCATTTTCTCGAGCGCCTCGCGCCACTCGGCGCGGGGATACCTGGAAAAATGGATTTCGCCCATGATGGGGAACCAGGGCTTGCCATTGAAAAGCAGGCTGTGACTGTCGAGCGAGATTTCATCTCCCGCCGGATTTCGCGTGGTGCCGAGCTTGAAGTAGCCTGAGAGCGGCGGCTCGGGGGTGTGGACTGTGACCGTGTGGGTGTCGACCTCCAGTGGTGTGGTCAATGTGAGAGTCATGCTGATTCCCGCATATGAGACCGATTTGAAAACATTCGTTATCATGGCACGGACCTCCGGAGTGTGTTGTGGGGGGTTGAGTGGAGTGGGGGCTCTAAGGATTCATGTTGATCTTTTGGCGAGCAGTTTGGGGTGGGGTTGCCTGCTTATGTGGTTGGACAAATTTGCGTGGGGTTTGTTCAAATGGAATTAACCACAATCGAAAAGGTGGGACCTTTGAGATAGAGCAACCGGAGGTTGGCCCGGAGGGCGAGCCGAGCGGGAGCGAGCGAGTCAAAGAGCACGGAGGACACGGAGGGGGGATGGTGTAGCAGCAATTTGCGAGGATTGCCGAGGATGCTCTCTCAAGATGCAAAGGCGGCTCACGCCGCGAAAGTGGGACGGCGACGGCGCGCCATCCCTACCTTGGGGAACGAGGCGCGCTGCCGCGCGGGAGTGGAGATCAGGCTGTGCGGCCGCAGCAGGATTTGAACTTTTTGCCTGAGCCGCAGGGGCAGGGGTCGTTGCGGCCGGCTTTGGGGAGTTCGCGCTTGAGGGGGAGTTCGAACTTGGGAGCGGGCGGTTGGTCGGGCGTGGATGGCTGGGACTGGCTTTCGAGAGCCGCTTCGGGATTGAGGGCGAAGTCGGGACGGGAAAGAATCTGCGGGATGTTGGCGAGCATTTGCTCGAAGGCTTGCAGATTCGTGGTGCTTCGGAAGAGGTTGCCGAGGACTTCGCCTTTGATGGTGTCCATGAGATCGACGAACATGGCGTAGGCGTCGTTTTTGTATTCCACGAGCGGATCTTTTTGTCCAAAGGCGCGGAGGTAGACGGCGTCGCGGAGGCCATCCATCGCGTAGAGGTGCTCCTGCCAGAGGCGGTCGATGGCGTTGAGGATGATGTAGCGCTCGAGGCCGCGCAGGGCGTCGGGATTTTCGAGGGAGGCCTTGCGCTCGTAAGCGTCGCGGATGGTTTCGATGAGGAAATTCGCATTCTCCTCGACAGAGCGTGTGTGCAAAGCGGCCTTCTCTTTGGTGAGGCCGAGCGGGAAGGTGGTGTTGACCCAGTGGAGGAGTCCATCGTGGTCGGGCTCCTCGCCTTCGGCGGATTCAAGGAACGGTGAAATTTTTTTAGGAACGACCTCGTTGATGACTTCGAGGATGAGTTCGCGCGGGTTCTCGGCGTCCATGACTTCGTTGCGGTAGCCGTAAACGACTTCGCGCTGTTGGTTCATGACATCGTCAAACTCGAGCGTGCGTTTGCGCATCATGTAATTCCGTTGCTCGACGCGTTTCTGCGCGGTTTCCACGCTGCGATTCAGCCAAGGGTGCTCGAGTTCCTCGCCCTCTTGAAGGCCGAAGGTTTCCATGATTTTGGTCATTCGGTCGCTGGCACCGAAGTTGCGCATGAGGTCGTCCTCGAAGCTCACATAGAAGCGGGAGCGGCCGGGATCGCCTTGACGGGCGCAGCGGCCTCGGAGCTGGCGGTCGATGCGGCGGGACTCATGGCGCTCGGTGCCGAGCACGAAGAGGCCGCCAACTTCCGAGACGCCCTCGCCGAGTTTGATGTCGGTGCCACGGCCGGCCATGTTGGTGGAAATGGTCACGGCGCCTTTGAGTCCGGCGCGGGAGACGATTTCGGCCTCCTGCATGTGGAATTTCGCATTCAGAACTGTGTGCGGAATTTTCTGGAGCTTCAGCATGCGGCCGAGGAGCTCGCTCGATTCAACGCTGGCTGTGCCGACGAGCACTGGCTGGCCTTTGGCATGGGCTTCTTTGATGGCTTCGATGGCGGCGTTGTATTTTTCGCGGCGGGTTTTGTAGATGCGGTCGTTCTCGTCCGCTCGCTTCACCGGGCGGTTGGTGGGAATGACATTCACATCGAGGCGGTAGATGTCGTGGAACTCGCTCACCTCGGTCTCGGCGGTGCCTGTCATGCCAGCGAGTTTGTGGTAGAGGCGGAAATAATTCTGGATCGTGATGGTCGCGAGGGTTTGGGTCTCGCGGTCGATCTGGACGCCTTCCTTCGCCTCGACGGCTTGGTGGAGTCCATCGCTCCAGCGGCGGCCGGCCATTTTTCGGCCGGTGAAAGTATCGACGATGACGACTTTGTTTTCCTCGACGACATATTCGACATCTTTTTCGTAAAGGCAGTAGGCTTTGACGAGTTGAGTGATGTTGTGAATGCGCTCGCCTTGGGCGTCGCAATGCTGCTGGCGGGCGGATTTTTTCTCGAGCTTCTGGGCAGCTGCTAGAGTCGAGTCATTCTCGATATCGGCGAACTCGGTGAGGAGATCAGGAAGCACGAAGGCATTCGGATCATCGGGATTCAGGTAGCTGCGGCCCATTTCCGTGAGGTCGGCTTCGTGGGAACGCTCTTCGATGGTGAAATAGAGTTCTTCCTTGAGCGCGACGAGAGCCGCCTTGCCCTCGGTGTCCTTGTAAAATTCCAGCTCCGCCTTGTCCATGAGCTTGCGCATTTCGGGATCCTCGAGGTGGCGGAGGAGGGCCTTGCTGCGTGGTTGGCCGAGCTTGAGCTTGAAAAGGGTGCGGCCTGCCTCAGCGGGTTTGCCGGCGTCGGCAAGTTCCTTGACCTCGGTGGCGAGACGGTTGCAAAGCATGGTCTGCTTGCGAATGAGCTGCTCCACAAGAGGCTTGAAGCGATCGTATTGGTGCGTCGAAACGGTAGCTGGGCCGCTGATGATGAGCGGGGTGCGGGCCTCGTCGATGAGGATCGAATCCACTTCGTCGACGATGGCGAAGTAATGCCCGCGCTGCACTTGCTGCTCGCGGCTGGTGGCCATGCCGTTGTCGCGGAGGTAGTCGAAGCCGAACTCGCTGTTCGTGCCGTAGGTGATATCGCACTGGTATTGCTCGCGCCGGAGCTGCGGCATCTGGTCATTTTGAATGATGCCGACGGTGAGTCCGAGGAAAGTGTAGAGCTGTCCCATCCACTCCGCATCGCGCTGGGCGAGGTAGTCATTGACTGTGACAACATGGACGCCGCGTCCGGAGAGGGCGTTCAGGTAAACAGCCAGCGTGCCGACGAGCGTTTTACCCTCGCCGGTGGCCATTTCTGCGATGCGGCCGCGATGCAGCACCATGCCACCGATGAGCTGCACATCGAAATGAATCATGTTCCATGTGAGGGGATATCCGCACACCATGAATTCGCGTCCGCAGAGCCGACGGGCACCGTTTTTTACCACAGCGAAGGCCTCGGGGAGAATGGCATTCAACTCAGTGGCGAGTTTGCCGGAGTCGGAAATTTTCGCCAACCGCTCCTTCCACTCATGCGTCTTCGCCCGGAGCGCCTCATCAGACAAGGACTGGAGGCCTGCCTCGATTTCATTGATTTGTTTGACGATCGGCATCATGTGGCGCAACTCGCGCTGATTTTTTGAGCCGACGATTTTTTTAAGGATCCAACTGAACATGGCGAAAAATGGTGAGCGCGACATTTAAGGGGGGGAATGCGAATTGGAAAGGGGGAAAAGCCCTAAGCATCCGCCGCAAGCTTCTTTCTTCCCGCATTGCGAAACGCCACCGACTCGGACAGAATGCTGCCGATGACGCCGGGGCGGTTGACATTTTTTTCCAGACTTACGAGCACGCTGGTGCTGTGGGCGCTGATGTTGACCACCGTTTTCGCGGGTTGGGATATCGGCTTCTTCTCCCTGCTGTCCTTCATGGCGCTCCGAGCGCTGTGGGAATACTATCGCATGCTCGAGCACGACGGGATCAGCGTCTTCACGCTCACGGGCCTCATCTGCGCGGCGGTGTTGCTGGTGGGCGGATTTCTCATCGTGCGTTCGGAGGGACCGGAAAATAGCCACGACTTCGAGTTGCTTGTGCTCGTGCTTTTTCTCCTGACAATTTTTACTCGGCAGATGTTTCGCGGCACGGAAAACGATCCGCTGCGGGCCATGAGCTACACGGTTTTCGGGCTTTTTTACATTCCCTGGCTTTTTAGCTTTCTCACAAAAATCATCTACCTGACTCCTCGTCTGGAGAGCGGTCTCACGAGCGGGCAATACTATGTGCTCTATCTCGTCGCGGTGACCAAATTCAGCGACATGGGTGCGTATGTCTTCGGCAGTCTCTTTGGGCGCCGCCCGTTTGCGCCGCACATCAGTCCTAAAAAAACATGGGAGGGATTTGTGGGAGCGCTCATCTCGTCGCTGCTTTGTAGTTACTGGATGTATGCGCTCATGCCGGAAAAACTCTCGGCCTTTCGCTTTGGCGACCTCACCGTGCTCGGGCTGTTGCTTGGGTTTGCGGCGGTGGTCGGTGACCTGGCGGAATCGGTAGTAAAGCGCGGAGCTCATACGAAAGACTCCAGCGCCATGCTTCCGGGCATCGGCGGAACGCTCGACTTGATCGACAGCATTCTTTTCACGGCACCGCTGCTGTTTTTCTACATGCGCTTCGTGCTCGGCATTGGGTGAGCGGCAATGGAGGCTTGAGTTTTTGCGTGGGCGAATCAGTCTGCCCATCGACAAGCAAAGTGGAGTCCAGCAGGCCTTGTTAAAACAATTCCTATCTCATGAAAAAAGCACTCATCACCGGCATCACAGGACAAGACGGTAGCTATCTCGCCGACCTCCTTCTCAACAAAGGCTACGAAGTCCATGGCATCATCCGCCGGGCGAGCACTTTCAACACGGCACGCATTGACCACATTTACTCGGATCCGCATGTCAACGGCGTGAGACTTTTTCTCCACTACGGCGACTTGGCCGATGGCGTGAACCTCGTGAAGCTCATCTACGACCTGAAGCCGGACGAGGTGTATCATCTCGGCGCTCAAAGTCATGTGCGCGTGAGCTTTGACATTCCAGAATATACCGGCGATGTCACTGGCATCGGCACCACGCGCATTCTTGAGGCGATGCGGGAAGCGGGCGTAAATGCCAGATTTTACCAGGCCTCCAGCAGCGAGATGTTCGGCAAGGTGCAGGCCGTGCCGCAGACCGAAACAACGCCCTTCTGGCCACGCAGCCCCTACGGCGCGGCAAAGATGTATGCTTATTGGATCACCGTGAACTACCGCGAAGGCTACGGCATGCACGCCTCGAACGGTATCCTCTTCAACCACGAAAGCCCCCGCCGGGGCGAAACCTTCGTCACCCGCAAAATCTCCCGCGCAGCAGCCGCCATCAAGCTCGGCAAGCAGCAACACCTCTACCTCGGCAACCTCGACGCCAAGCGCGACTGGGGTTACGCCCCCGAGTATGTCGAAGCCATGTGGCTCATGCTCCAGCAGGATCAACCGGACGACTTTGTCATCGCCACAAACGAAACCCATACCGTCCAGGAATTCGTCGAACACGCCTTCGCCCGCGTAAATCTCGACTGGAAAGATCACATCAAATACGACGCCCGCTACGAACGCCCCGCCGAAGTCGATCTCCTCATCGGAAACGCTGCGAAAGCCAAAAAACAACTCAACTGGGAACCCAAAGTCCGCTTCCCGGAACTCGTAAAAATCATGGTCGACGCCGACATGGCATCGCTGCAAGGACTGCCAGTGCCAGATCCGCTGACGCCAGCGTATAGATAAAAATTATAACTCATGCCTGAAAAAAACGAATCGCATATCGCCGTCCTCATTCCGTGTTATAATGAGGAGTTAACTGTCGCCTTGGTTGTGGCTGATTTTAAAAAGCATCTTCCCACCGCGAAAATTTATGTTTTCGACAATCGGAGCACAGATTCAACATCCGCTCAGGCACGGGAAGCTGGTGCTGAAGTCGTGCCATCACCTAAAAAAGGCAAAGGGTTTGTTGTGCAGCAAATGTTTGGGAGCGTGGATGCGGACTGGTTTATTATGGTTGATGGCGACGCCACCTACCCAGCCTCACATGCGTCGATGCTTTTATCGGAGGCAATAGCCAATGGCGTGGATATGATGGTTGGTCGAAGAGTCACTCCAAAAGAGGAACTTGGTAAAGCCTACCGACCCATGCACCAGTTTGGAAACCAAATGGTCTGTGGTCTCATTGGAACTGCTTTTGGAAGCCCTATTCAGGATGTTTTTAGTGGTTATCGGATTTTCAATAGGTCTTTTGCGAAAACTGTTCCGCTTCGTGCGGGGGGATTTGAAATTGAAGTTGAAATGACTCTCCAAGCCCTTTCGAAAGGCTATCGAGTTGAAGAGAGGGATGTCCCCTACGGTAGCCGCCCAGAAGGAAGCAAATCGAAGCTAAACACCTATCGCGATGGATTGATTGTTCTTTGGACCTTTGCATCCATTTGTAGAAGTTACAGGCCAGGTTTATTTTTTGGCCTCTTCGCCATGTTTTTTGCGCTAGCAAGCCTTGCCGCCGGGGTCGGGCCAATCATCGATTACATGCAGTTCCAATATGTTTACAAGATTCCTTTGGCGATACTTGCGACCGGGTTGGCCCTCTTATCAGCTCTCAGCGCAGCAATCGGCCTGATCCTGCAGACCCAGCTCAGATACCATAACGAAATCCACAAACTGCTTAGAGGAAACAATTCATGATTGGAAGGGCCTGGACCTTACTATGTCAAGTTGCATTTCAATGTCGGCCTAAGACCGCCTTTGTTCTTATAGCTTTCGTTCTTGGGATAGCTGTTTGGCTGAGGACTCTTGCTCCAGGAGTCCCGATCTCAGATCCAGACACATGGGGGTATCTCAATCCAGCTGTAAGCGAAATTTCTGGCCTTGGTTTCCAACAAACACATGGAAGAGGAATTGCTTATCCGCTGTTTCTTTTGGTGGTCTTGGAATCAACTCAAAATTTTTTCTCCATACCTTTTTTCCAGCATCTTGTTGGAATTCTTTCTGGTCTTCTTTGGTGGGCGGTTTGGAGGGAGTGGCAGAAATGGCTGCCAAAAAATCTTCGAGGTATCTTCTGGATTCAATGTCTTGGAGTTGTTTTTCTCGCGGCTTTTCTATGGAATGCCAATACTATTTTTTACGAAGAAGCTATTCGTCCTGAAAGCATTTTCCCTTTTCTGGCTCTCACTCAAACCTATTTATGCATGGTTTATGCCAGAGTCCGATGGCTTGGTGGATCGAGGTGGCTGCTTATGGCCGCAGGTTCCCTGGCTATGCTATCCGCGCTTATTTGTTTGAGCGCTAAACCAAGTTGGGGATTTGCAGCCGGAGTCCCCTTTCTATTGGTTGCTGTTGGCGTATTTGGACCAATGGAATGGACTCGCCTAACACCTCGCATTGCGTCACTCGCACTCGGATTTGCACTTGTATTCGTATGGGTAAAAATTTTACCCCCAGCCTTGGGTTGGATTCCTGACGAGCGCTCCAAAGGGTTTCTACCTGCAACCCTCTTCACGGTTCACGCCCCCACTATTTCCAAGGTGCTGCACAAAAGGGTGCAATCCGGACAATCCACACTGCGGGAAGTGGCTTTTTTAGAAAAATGGGACACAAGAATCGCAGAAAGCTCTCGACTTGAAAAAACGAGCTATCAGATTCTCGATCATGATCCCGACTATCTTTTCTATCACTCGGATGCTATCGCTGAACTGCCTGACGCTGACACGCCGGAAAAAGCAAGAAAATACATGCTTTCCGCTTATTTCGATGCCTTGTTGAAATTTCCGATTGATATTGCGGCAAAAGTCTTGAAGCAACTAGGGGTCGCCCACTATGACCTTGTAAAAACACTTTATCGCAGGGACTTAGGATTGAATAAAAGATTCCAAGGGAGCATCAAGTCGATGGATTTCTATAAACTACCAAAAGTTAATCCCGCACTTGCGGCCACATATGACGATGTTCGTAAAAAGTCGTTGAAATATAGCGAGGCGGCGGATGAAAAGTTAGTTTTGGGGCCAAGCGTTAATAAATTTTTCACGTTGGGATTCGGGCCTGTTTTTCTAGGTTTTTGGATGCTGGGCTGGCCTTTTTTGGCCGCCTTTTTGTTTTTTCAACGCAAGTGCCGTCATGAAAATTTGATCTATGCGATACTCTCGTTTGGTGTGCTCTGGACTACCGCCGTTGGATCGACTTTGACTGTTGCTGTAGTCCATTCTTTTGACATTGACCGCTATCTTCATCTTTTGTCGGTTCAGCATTCTATGATTCTCGCAGTTACACTTGTGCTCACTCTTCAATTCTTGGGAAACAAACTGCGATACTTCATGGACCGGTGAAGAGAGCCTCCATCATCATCCCCTCGCTCAACGAGCGCGATAACATCCCGCTTGTCGTGGAGCGGCTTGAGGCGCTGCTGG
>JBIKUM010000289.1:0-3873 GCA_044347585.1 Terrimicrobiaceae bacterium | reverse complement strand
TGCCGCCGCCGAAAAAATCGGTGAATCCCGCGAACGCATTCTCAAAGCCCTGAGCTATCTCGAAGAGGCAGGGGATATCGAGATCAAGCCCTCAGGCCTCCGCCATAAGTTTCGGCTACTTCCCCAAGCCAAAGAGCAAAGTCCCCGCGAGATCGCCACGCGACTGCATGGTCTTTTCACCTCGCGAGAAAAACAAGACCTCGCGCGCCTCAATGGAATCATCGAGTTTGCCTCCGCTCCGGGATGCTCCGTCCGCCGCCTCCTCGAATACTTTGGCGAAAAAACGGAATCCGACTGCGGACACTGCGGCCGATGCCGGGGAGAGAAGGCGTCTCCTCTACCAAGAGGAAGCGAACCCGACCTGAGCCAAGACGATGTCGAAGCCATCACACACCTCCGCACCGAAGGTCACGCCGCCTTGCGCGCGAAGCGCCAACTCGCACGCTTCCTCTGCGGCATTTCGAGTCCCGCCGTGACGCGCGACCGCCTCACGCGGCATGACGCCTTCGGCAGGCTGGAGGCAGTCCCCTTCGCGAAGGTGCTCGAATATCTCGAGGTCTGCCTGTAGCTCTCTTGCACACTGCCCCGCCATGCCTCATCGTGAGCGCATGAGCAACCAGAAGCCGCGAGCGGATTTTCAGAAAATTCTCCGCGACATGCCGCACAAGCCCGGCGTGTATGTGATGCGCGACCGGTTGGACCATGTCATCTATGTCGGCAAGGCACGCGACCTCCGCAAACGCGTGGGCAGCTATTTCATGCCATCGCGCAAATTCTCCGCAGACCTGAAAACACGGGCCCTCATCGATAGCGTGTGGAACCTCGAATACCACATCGTCCGCAGCGATGCCGAAGCCGTGCTTTTCGAGGGACGCCTCATCAAGGAATTCCGCCCGAAATACAACATCAGCTTCCGCGACGACAAACGCTTCCTGCTCGTCCGAGTCCACCTCGCAGAGCCGATGCCCCGCTTCGCCCTCACCCGCATGCGCAAGGAGGACGGAGCACGCTATTTCGGTCCCTTCGCCAATGCAGGTGCCCTTCGCAGCACTCTCGAAGCCATGCGCAAGCGGTTTGGCATCCGCTCCTGCCGTCCGCTCGAACCGGGAGAGGCGGAATACAAACACTGCCTCGACCATGTCATCAAAAACTGCAGCGCGCCCTGCATCGGAAAGATTACCCGAGACGATTACCTGGCCCGCGTCGAAGCCGCTTGCGAGTTCCTCGAGGGCCAAGGCCGCGAAATGCTCGATCAGGTCGAATCCGAGATGAAAGCCGCCGCTGAAAAAATGGATTTCGAGAAAGCCGCTCAGCTTCGCAATCTTCTGGAAGACCTCAAAACAACAACCCGCCCGACGACCCGCTTCACCCGCAAGTCGCTTCCGACGACGATCAATCCCGAGGCGGATGTCACCGCACTCCAAGCCGCACTATCCCTCCCCTCGCCTCCCCGTGTCATGGAATGCTTCGACATTTCCAACATTTCGTCGGCGCACATCGTTGCCTCGATGGTCCGCTTCCGCGATGGCGTTCCAGATCGTGCAGGCTACCGCACATATCGCATCAAAGGCCTGACCACACAGGATGACTTCGCCAGCATGGCTGAGGTTGTGCGCCGGCGCTACGGTCGGATTCTCCGCGAGTCAGAAAACGCAAATGCCACGGCAGTTCCCGACCTGATCATTGTGGATGGCGGACGAGGGCAACTCTCCAGCGCCTGCGTCGAACTCAGCCGTCTAGGCCTTCAAAATGTGCCCATTATCGGCCTGGCAAAGGAATTCGAGGAAATCCACCGCCCCGGCCGCCCCCTTCCCATGCGACTTCCGCAGGATAGCGGTGCCTTGCGCCTGCTCCAACGCATCCGCGATGAGGCCCACCGCACGGCTAATGGCTACCACAGTCTCCTGCTCAAAAAGCGAGTCCGCGAGAGTCTCCTCGACGCGATTCCCGGCGTGAGCGCCAACCGCAAGCGCCTCCTCCTCGAAAAATTCGGCTCTGTGGAGCGTATAAAGACCCTCACTCCTGAAGACATCGCAAAGGTTCCAGGGATCAGTTCCGCCCTTGCCGAACGCATCACCTCCTCACTCAACAACACGCCATGCAACTCGACTTCGACCTGAAAGGCACCCTCTCGAAACCCAAACCGGCACCGAAACCCGCCGAGCCGGTTGTCCTGACTGTCAGTGCCCTCACCCGAAAAGTTAGGGGCCTGCTCGAAGACGGCATCGGCGAGGTGTGGGTCGAAGGCGAAATCTCCAATCTCCGCCGCCAAAGTTCAGGCCACGCCTACTTCACCTTGAAGGATGCCGGATCCCAGATCGCCTGCGTGCTTTTCGCCGGCCAGACCGCCCAGCTACGAGGCATGACCTTCGCCGATGGCGTTCATGTGCAGATCCAAGGCTCCCTCACCGTTTACGAGCCACGCGGCAACTACCAGATCATCGTCCGCCGCATCCAAGAACGCGGCGTCGGTGCACTTCAGGCCAAGTTCGAGGAACTCAAGCGCCGCTTGGACGCAGAGGGTATCTTCGATTCCTCAAAAAAACGCCCTCTACCGAAGTTCCCCCGCCGCATCGGCGTGGTGACGTCGCCCACAGGCGCAGCCATTGAGGATTTCTTGAATGTCCTGCACCGCCGCCAGCGAGGCGTCGAAGTCGTCATCTGTCCCGTGCGCGTTCAGGGAAAAGGTGCCGCTGCCGAGATCGCCGAAGCCATCCGCCTGCTTGGCGATCCATCGACCACCGGCCTGCCTCCCTTCGATGTGATTGTGGTGACTCGTGGCGGCGGCAGCTTGGAAGACCTCTGGGAATTCAATGAAGAAGCGGTCGCGCGTGCCGTGGCAGCCAGCCCGGTCCCGGTCGTGAGTGCCGTTGGGCATGAAATCGATTTCACGATCTGTGATTTCGCCGCCGACTTCCGAGCTCCAACACCCAGCGCCGCCGCTGAAATCCTCTCCGCTGACTCGGGCGAACTGCTCGACAAACTCCAACACCTCAACGCCCGCCTCGGACGACCAGTTCTCATGCGCCTCGATGGACTGAGCAATCAGCTCGTCGCCCTGCAGAGAACCGCCCTTTTCTTGGAACCGCGAAGGATTCTCCAGGAGAAACAACAGACCCTCGACCGCCTCCTCGAGGACCTGCAATCCATCGCAGAATCTGCTCCACACCAACTGCGGCTTCTCCTCGAACGCCACGCCCGCATCCTTGCAGGCCATCGTCCAGATCTGAAAATCTCCGAACTATCCCGCCGACTCTCCACATACCGCGACATCCTCGAGCGCCGCACGGACTCCCAGTTGCAGCACGAAAAATCAACCCTCGCCCGAAATGCCGCCGTTCTCCGCGCCCTGAACCCCTCCGCTGCCCTGGCACGAGGTTACACCATCACCATGGATGACAACGGACAAATCCTCCGCTCCGCAACGGACGCGATGAATTCAAAAGAACTCACCACGCGCTTCCACGATGGCGAGGTGAAATCCCAAGTCCGCAAAAACTGATCATATGCACTGCGCCAATGCGCATTTCGGCGCGTAGTCCCGTATAGACCATTCTAAAACAAGTCTAAAAAGCTCGGGCATCATTACCTCTTTGATGGATGTGTCTCCGAAGCTCTGCAGCAACTTCTGCCTCCTTCGCTTAAATCTTCGCCTCGTATCCGTCATGGGAGCCGATGTAGAACCACACGATCTCGTTGTTGCTCCGGACACCAAGCACTCTGATATCCCGATTCACCCTCGCAGACCAGTAGCCTCCCACAGGTTTGAAATGCAACGAAGGATGGTGCGGATTTTTCAGCCAAACCCGGAATTGTTTTCTCGCTTGCAGGCGAACCGGCTTTGACAAGGCAGCCAGTTGCCTACGAAACCCG
>JBIKUM010000394.1:0-3894 GCA_044347585.1 Terrimicrobiaceae bacterium | reverse complement strand
GTGTCCGCGATTAAAATCATGCGCCTAAGGTAAACCTCATCCTTCCTCTGCTAGGGCAGCCTGAATGGCCTCAAACAGCAGAACGCCTTGCCGGTTGTAGCCAGCACGTCGGTAGTGGATGTGATCCGGATTGACAAGGCCCTCCTCCATCCACTTCAACATACTGCCCTCACCTCCCATGGCTTCATGCAAATCCCAGACGGACAGGCCATGGTGCTCTGCTTGCATGCGAAGCACACGGTGGACCTGGCGGACCACAGCATTCGGCTGGGCCTTCCCGGACTTCAACCGGTAGTTTTCTGAAGGCAATGTGAGGAGAATATCCACGCCCGGCAGGCGCTCCCGCACACTTCGGATGACCGAGTCTACTTCTGCAGCAAATGCGCTTTCGCTAAATCCAGAATCGAACGATTCATTTGTTCCCAGCGACACAACGACCAAATCCGGTTGAAGCAGAGCAATCTGGTCGAAGAAAAAAGCGCTCCGATTGAAATCCCGGAACCGAGCACCTGCAACCCCTGCAGCACTGTACACAATTCCTGCTTCCGCGCGATCGAGGTACAACCCGTGCAAAATCAACCGAGATCCTCGGAAGGAAAAAGCAACGGAATCTCCTGGGATAGGACCTTGGAAAAACTGGGCATCAAACCCCTTCGTAGCGCCCTGCTTCGGCATTCCTGAGCGCAGCGTCACGCTTCCTGAATCCGGGCGATCGAGCGAATAGAGCACGAATCCAGATTGAATCAGGTGGGCCGAGGAATCCGACCCCAAATCCACCTCAACCGTGCCCGAATCCTGAACACTACGTATGCCCATTCCTGCAATACCTAACCCAAATGCATGGGAGTCGTGGGTGCACCAGCTGCTCTTCCACTGCGCGGTAGAGGACACACTGAAATCCTTCGGACCATTTGTTTGGGCCAGCGCATAGGGAAAAACGAGGCCTCTTCCTCCATTGCCGTACACCCGCTGGAGCTGCCGCCGAACTTCTCCTGTGAAGTTATCCGGTTGCACATGGGAATCGCCGATGTGCAGGATATGCACCTTTGAGCGCTCACCGCTGGTGAGTGCGCGCATCGCCTCCGTGAAGTCTGCAAACGAATTTCCGAAGCGCTCTACACCACCCTTTCCAGCAGACTGCGTGCTGTCGCTTTGGGCCGATGCGTGCCAAACGCACACCACCCACACCAGGGTCACTATCCACCTCACCTCATCAGAATTGAAAGTAAATGAACGGTTGAACAACCGCCGTTCTTACCTGCAACATGACCTCGATGACCCCAGCGAGCAGGCCTATATGCAGAGCAAGTGGGCATTTCAAATAGACCGCCAGAGCGCGCTCCTTCCAGCTCCGAGGCAACCCTGTTAGGGCAAATCCCCCCACAAGAAGCACTGGTAAAAGCGGGTTCGATGCAAACACAGACCCGATCGGATTCCACAGGCTGCTCGAAAAAATGCCCTCGTACATCACCCATGCATCCGCCATGGACTCCGCGCGGAAGGGTATCCACAACAAATTCACCGCCAGGAATGTGATGAACCAACCGCCGAGACGCAAACCACCTGAAGTCCGGGATGCAAACGGGATGCGCATCGAGAGTTTGTGGAATACTAACAAAAGGCCATGTGCACCTCCCCAAAACACAAACTTCCAGTCCGCTCCGTGCCAGAGCCCACCCACAAGCATAGTGACCAACAGGAAAAGCAACTGCAGGACAAATCCTCTTTGGTTGCCCCCAAGCGGTATATAGACATAGTCGCGCAGCCAGGAAGAGAGCGAAATATGCCACTTGCGCCAAAACTCCGTGATATGCACCGCTCGGTAGGGCGAGTCAAAATTCAAACTCAACCGATACCCTAAGAGCAACGCAATTCCTATGGCCATATCCGTGTAGCCACTGAAATCGCAAAAAATCTGAAGGGTATAACATAGGCTCGCTAACGCCTGCTCACTTCCGGCAAATCCACTTGGCGCAGAAAACACGTTATCCGCGTATTGTGCAATGTAATCCGCGACAATACCCTTCTTTACAATTCCTTTCGTGATCAAAAAAAATGCTTCTCCGAGGTGCGCCCTTGAACGAAGGGGATTGTGGTCGAGCTGCGGCAAAAAGTCACGTGCTCGGACAATCGGCCCCGCCACCAGATGCGGGAAGAACATCATGTACATCAAATAGTGATGAAAAGGAGGGCGCTTAAAATCACCCCGCGCAACGTCAACGAGGTAGCTGATGGATTGAAACGTATAGAAGGAAATCCCGATGGGCAAGATGATGTGCTGGAATTCAAAATCACCCCCCGAAACGGCTGCCCAGTTCTCGAGGAAAAAGTTCGTGTACTTGAAGTAGAACAAGAACGAAAGACTGAAGAGAATCCCACCGCCTAAAATCCAGTTTTTCGCCCGCTTAGAGGTCTGTTTTTCAATAAAATACGATATCAAGTAGTCCGCTGAAATCGTCGTGAGCAACAACAGAACGAGTGCACCACTCGACTTGTAATAGAAGTAGGCGCTAAAGGCAATGAGGAGGACGTGCTGCCATCTTCGCCTTTCGACCAAAAAAGAATAACCAATTAAAAACGCTGAAAAAATAAACAGAAAGAACCCGTGGTGGAAGAGAAGAGGCTCTTCCGGCGTGTACCTCACGAGGTGGACAAGCTCTTCCCAAATCGACATGTTCTACTGAACATTCAGGGTGATGGTCCGTCGGTACCGCAGTTTAGGAAGGGTATCAACCGGCGTCCCAAAATCGACGACCCCTCGCGCAGAGGCAAACGCTGCAACTTCATCAAACCACAACTTCGCGGCCCGCCTTGTGGGATGTCTGCCGTCGCTCGCTCGATCCATTTGCATGTGGTGTGACGCAAAAAAAGGCTCACCTACCTCCTTTTGCATGACAGCTACAATACCCTTGTCTCGTGTCCACGCCGCGGGTCCTATCCACGTGTAACGCACCCCATGGGCTTCCAATTTCCGCTTTACTTCCCTTACGTAGTTCGTCCGTTTGTCAAGATCTCGGACGAACAACTCATTCAGGCCTATGGCAAAAAACACGACCGTAGGTTTATACCGCTTGAGGAAGTAATCGAGGGTATCCGAAAGGGCCCAATGCTTCGTTGATGAGCCATACCAAATCACCGTGGCCGCTAATTCTACTTCGTTTTTCTCACAGTATGCACTCACCGGGGATTGCAGTCCTTCGAGCTGAGAATCTCCGATCAATAGCACCCGGTCTTTTCCGTCAAGCGGAAGCGCATAGGAGGATGTATCGGGAGGCGAAGTTGCTAAGGCTGGACGGACCGAGTCTTGCGTCACATCCGAAGTAGGAATGTTCGAACGGAGGGTCACCGAGGAGTCCAGTGCCGCGAACTCTCCTCCTTGCTGCTGCGCTTGGGTCGTCGAAGCGTACTCCTCTGGGTCCTCGCCCCAAGCCAGCATCCCATGCTCCCTGCCGTAGAACACGATGAACAAAACCAGCATCCACATGCCCACCGATCGAACACCCCGGTACACGTGCACTTCCCTTGTGTCCATGCTGCCCATCACAACTGCGGCAATTCACTCCAGGACAACGCGTTTCCCTTTGCCACCATGCCATGACGCTTCACACATCCCTTTACACGGTTTGCGGATTTTTTAAGCACGACTGCTAGCCTATTCACGCTGAACTTATCACGGAGGGCGCATGCGATTTGCTTGCGCGCTGCAAAGATACCATCTGCCTAACGCGGTGTTTCTCCCCTGAAAGGAAATCTCGAATCAATTTCCTCCCTCGCCTCCCACCTTGCAGCCGCAAAACTCAAACTCAAACTCGAACTCAAACTGCATGCTCTCCGACCGCCTCCGCCGCCTCCTCCCCCTGACCCCCCGCCGGCTGCGCAACCTCGCGCTGCTGC
>JBIKUM010000466.1:0-3917 GCA_044347585.1 Terrimicrobiaceae bacterium | reverse complement strand
CTCGCGGGGATACAGTTGCCGTTTGCTACCCTTCGGCGTTATCTGCCTGGGGTCGGACTTTGCTCTTTGAACTGCGCCAGTTTTCCGTTAAGCTGTTTTCAATTGCAGCGGTTTCAGAAAAACTGGTACGCTCGCGTAGCGCACCGACAAGCAGCCGGGCATACCCGGCACACAACAAAGCGCGGCACCACTACCTTCGGCCCCTGCGGGGCCTTCGGAGGGTGCGCGCTGACGTTGGGGTGAGAAAGATATGACGGAAATCAGAGTCGCACGTAGCACAGACCTGGACGGCATCCTGGCTCTTGTTGCCGAGTTCGCACAAGGACATCCGTCGCAAGACCATCAGAGGTCAAGGAAGGAGTTCCAAACGGCATACTTTGGCGAGAATCCCATTGCTGAGATCATTATCGCTGTCAGAGACCATAAGGTCGTCGGCATGATGGAGTGGCATATGATGTTCGACATGTTCTGGACAATCTACCACGGCCTCCCCGAGTGGCTATTCGTCAGCAAGGAGTACCGTGGGTCTGGCGTCGTGCTTTCCCTGATCGCTTTCACCTGCCACCGCGTCAGACAGAGCGGAGGACAGGTCATGTACATCTTTGCGAATGACCGCACGGCGCCTGTGTTGGACAAGGTCTGCTTTGGGAACGGACCGAGTTCGTTTTATCACCTTTTCAACGAGGCATTTCATCGAGTCGCTGACTTGGCTGGCAAGCCACCCAAGACCATTGCAGCCAACCTGCCGTCGAAGGAACTATGCAAGGTTAAAAGGAACTGCTAGAGATTAGCCCCAACAATCAAATGCAGACTATTGTCGCATACGCGCCAGATCTTCAGCACTGACGTTCGGCAGGAGAAGAAATGGAGAACACACTTCACATCACAAGTGGTGACAGCGCAGGAGGAAGCATGGCAAAGGCCGGGCTTCCCGGTGAAGTGTTTGTTTGGCACGACATTATGTGTGAGGGTCCCCGGCATCCCGGATGGCCTGATGAACATATCCTCAATGCCCGAGCGGCCTTTCTGGAGGAAGCTACCGCAGGCGGCTTGGACAAACAGCGTGTTCTTGAGACACTGCGGAATCAGTACCGAAGATTGGCGCAAGCCGCCACCCGAGAGCACATCGTCCTGTGGTTCGATGCGTGCCTTTTTGACCAGTCCATGCTCGCCCATGTTCTGACTTGCCTCCGCCTAAAGGACGCTGGCAACGTGGAACTCCTCTGCGTAGATGCATTTCCCGGAATAGAACCGTTCAACGGGCTCGGACAGCTGCACCCCGAGCAGTTTGCATCGCTCTACGGCAGGCGAAGCGCTGTAACCGAAGAGCAATTCAGATTCGCCAAGGTCGTCGATGAGGCATTCGCAACACAGGATCCCGCTTTGTTCGCCGAACTGTCGGAGATGCCGGGGGCTCCCTTGCCTTGGGTTCCCGCCGCCGTCACACGTTGGATGCAAGAGAAACCCGATCCGGGAAGTGGATTGGGACGACTTGAGTGGCTTGCCCTCGCAGCAATCCGTGAAGGGAACGAAACACCGGGCAGCATCTTTGTATCCGTCGCATCCGCTGATACCCCACCACAATTCTGGGGCGACACGACATTGTGGGCCAAGATCAACGGACTTGCAGGCCGCACGCCTCCACTTGTGAAAATCCAAGGCCCAGCAGATAGATTACCCCAATGGGAGAGTGAACTGTCACTTAGGGACTTCAGAATCACAGCGTTGCCGAACAAGCCGGATGCACGCGACGGCAAATAGTCGCGCCTGATCCGCAATGTTCAGCAATGGAGGATTGATATGTGCGAAATGACAGAACTCATCGTCAATGGACTCTGGGCAGCCTCGAAGGACAACGGCGTTGATCTTGATGGTCGGCGTCTCATGACGCGGCCAGACGAGATCGATCAATGGACAGAGGAGAAACGACGCCACTGGCTCAACGAGAACGGCTACGACCTGTCGGTCGATTTGGGCGAGAAGGGTGCCTGGCTGCACGCCGTCGCAACGAACCTAACGGCAGTCGCCAACACCCGGTGGGAGGACAAGGACCTATCGTGGGTCAAGAACATGCTGCAACCGGGTTCTGTCGCCAGTCCCATTATCTTCTGGGAATTGCCGCAGGGCGTCGTGCCGATCACATTTGCTTTTCGCACAATCAACGGCACGTCCGGCGTATTCCGCGTGACGGCCTATTCGGTGACGGACAAGAAGGCAACGATTCAGATTAGACTGGCATGAGACCGGAAGCCGAACAAGTTGGTGGAGATGAAGAATGAAAGAATTGTTTGTCATGGTCGCACTCAGTTTCGCGGAGGGCGTTGCAGTTGACGCCAAGGCACTGGCGGAAGAGATGAAGGCGCTAGGGCTTGATCAGAACCAGAAATCAACAGAAGGGCACCCCGTGGTTTTCCCGCAGTATGCCTTTGGTGGTTCCGTTCCATCCGAGGATCGGACAGAAACACATCGCAGAATCCACCGTGGTCTCAATGGGGTTTTGAAGAAACTGGCACTGCACGGCAGATTCCTGATCGTCGTGGCGTCAGATGTGGATTGGAGTTGTTGCCATTTCTGAACATTGGGACACGATCCAAAACCAACTGGGTCGCACGCGGTTCCCGCGCCGGAAACATGGCACGCTCTGCCAGAGTCACTAGGGGTCGTAATTAGACATTAGACAACGTCGCGCTTGCTTTTGTAGCCCGACAAGGAACGGACCTTTCTTCTATCTCCAAAACCAAACGCGGAATTCAAACCCCAAAGCTCGTCATCCGGCCCTGCGGCTCCGTTCAACAACATTATATCCCACATGCGGCAAGATTACGCTTGTTTGCAAACAGCAACAGTCATACACTTTGCCGCACGAGGGATAAAACGCTATTCGTTGTGCAGATGACATTGAACAAAGAACTCTACATCGACTGCAGTATTGCCGGGGTGATTGCACTGGCGTTCATGGTAACTCCAGTGGACACATTTATGTGCCTCCACGGATCAGACTATGGTCTCGGTTGGCCAGTCAACATTGCTACACTGAGCCTGGTAGATCAGACCGGCCGCGCCGTATTCGACAACGTGGTGATGGGGTCTACCGCAGAAGTGCTGGTAACTTGGTTCGCCCTCTCTGCTCTTGTGCTTGCTGTCAGACGCATTTGGAGATGGTCAGGGACACGCACCAGATTCCCGACACCAATCGTCCGACCGGTCCTGATAATCTTTGTATCGTTGGCGGTTTTCGCTTGGGCTACGGTGGCGGGGCAGTTCCTTTGGACTTTCTGCCTACATCAGGCCAACTGGCATATGCTGGCATTTGCCTACTATGGCGCCGCCTTGGTCTTTCCCCTGTGGGTTCTGGTTCTAGTCGTGTTTATTACCATCCGGTTGATCATCGACGCACGCAGGTATTCATTCTCTTGGCGGATTCCTCATGTTCTCGCTGGATTGGTCCTTATGAGCTGCTTGTGGTCAAAGGCGGAGTCACTGGTCGGCATCGAATGGAACCTTTGCCAGGCACCAAGTCGCTGTGTGGCCTTGGCGAAGATGGAAGAGCATCGTTTGCACAACCAGCCGGTTGTCCCTAACACGCGATAGCGTGCGGGACGCTCACCCCTCTTCCCCCGCCCTCATCCCGTCGATCTCCCTCACCACCCGGCCCATGCCGGCCGTCACCCCCGCTTCGAAGGGCCGCTCTTCGACGCCGCGCAGCGCGGCGGTCACCGCCAGCAGCGCGAGCGCGTCGTAGAACCGGCCGCCGGTCGGCGTTCGCAGGAACGCATCGAGGGTAATCCGGCCATCCGGACTCCACTCGGACGCCGGGGCGCGGCGCAGGACCAGCGCCCGCGCGAGCAGTCGCAGCGCCGCCACCGCCTCACGCCTCGCCATCGCCGCTCCCTTCTCCCTGTCCGGTTCCGGACGTG
>JBIKUM010000395.1:0-3924 GCA_044347585.1 Terrimicrobiaceae bacterium | reverse complement strand
TCGTGCTGCACCCATCATCAAAAACACCTACCGAACGTTGATGACCCGCGGCACGAAAAGTTGCAGCATTTACAGCCCGGACGAGGAGACGAGGGAGTTTTTTAGGAGCAGGTTGACACAAAGTAATAACTAATATAAAAATTGTACTGTACTTGGTGATAAAGAATCATTCATAAAAATCCAAACACTATCTTCTTTGACTTCAAAGGCCATCAAAATTTCATCAGAAATATAGCCTTCACACTTTCAAAGAAATCAATCGAAAGCGCCCACATCCAACTTACATTTCACACTGATCAAGGATGCGTGACACCTCAAGAGCTCGGAAAACAGATGAAATTCACGCATAGAAAAGATAAGAAACAATGCTTCGTAATGAGAACACATCCGTGATTCAAAGAGCACACCGAATCAGAAGTGGGGTTTTTCGAATTTTTGGTTACACAATATTCGCTCTTCTACTAAACTCATGCAGTCAAGACCCCTTAAACAATCCGTCACAGACACATCATGTTCAACCAGACACGTCACTAATCAAAAAAAATTCGTCTCAAGTACAAAATGATTCCTCAAGCACCGAGGCAATCCCTATTGACTCAGTTCGAATGCATGCTTTTGAAAACATATATTTTGGACAGAAACACGAAGCAACAAGTCGATTAGACAGCTACTTTGAACTTTTCGGGCGACAGTATTTCACAGCATCTTCTTCTACTCATCCCAAAATTGGATTGACCAATTTCATACTAACTAGCTGTTGTGGCTTTCAGACACAGAAACGAACTATACGTGAAATAAATGAACTTACAAATGCAATAAAAATAAAACACGGCAAGGGCCGGGGCTTGAACAAGACCATTTTCGTTAAGCATTTTGAAGAAAAAAGTAGTCCAGGATATGGGGAGTGGGGTCCATTTTTTCCTCGAAAATCGGAATACACATCAGAAAAAGACCGAATTGGGAAGCCTCATAGATTTATCGCACACCTGTGGGAAACTCCATTTAAAACAATCGAATTAGGATATTATTACAGTGAAGGATCTGATGAATGTTGTAGTTCACCTGTATCAGCTAGCGCCTTTGTTATTTACATAAGCTTCAAGAGTAGAATATTAGAGCCGCCTACACGCGTCGTTAATAACCAAGCAGACGAAGCAGATAAGTTCTAAATGCCGAAATGGAATTTTTTAAACAATAAATGCTCCATTTTTTTTATTCGATATCAATTTCGGTTGTGTACGGAATCATTTCCCAATCAGTAATCTGTGCAGGATAACCTAGCCTCCAAAATGGAAATTGCCATACAATACGACCTTCCGGACTCATCGCCATCGCAAGATTTGAATCATTAGACACATGCCAATCGGCCGCGGGTCCCCAGAAATTCATGAATCCAATCTCAGTTAAATAGATTCCAGCAGGTGTGTAATCGAAGACTGAAAACTTGTACGTGCCAGCATCACTGCCTCCGCGTTCTATGAATACTTGAAAAACCCCTCCCTCTCCAGGAAGATTAGCACCGAATCGATACAATCCAGTAGGATTGAATAAACCCTGCAAATCATTGGGCCAGAGGAATGGTTTAAGCATCATTTCTCTCGAATGAATAATCGTATCCGTGAGAAAACTCGGGTCTCCCGCTGGATACCAACTATGAACACCTTCAATGGTAAATCGAAAGTAAATCGAATCCAGTGTGATATTTTGCTGAAAGCAGTTATAGATCAATCCATGAAATGTTGAATCGGAAATATCTATAGGTTCATAATCTTCCTCTAAGCCCCACCTTTGTCCGAAAACCGCAAGGAAACTGAGCAAATCGCCGGACCCTACCAATCCGTCATTATTGGCATCCGGATTGAAAGGAAAGTAAGTTTGGCCCAAGCAAAAAGAAGGCACAGCGAATAGTAACAACACATAAATTACATTCTTCATAAGTGTATTTTTAGCGAGTGTTTTGGTTTCGGGAAGTACTAATCAAATGTATCCAAGGTGTCCTTCATTTCGTGTGAGCTGAAATGCCTTATAAGCCCGTTATTAAGTCGAATAGTCTTTACTCTGGATTGCACATTTTCAGTTTGCCCCCTACTTCACCGAGTCATATAGTACCTGTTTAAGTTGCCTTCGGGAAGGGCGGGAGGATGAGGTAGGGGAAGTCGATGTTTTCGTAGGCTTCCGGGTCGGAGCCGGGGGTGAGCAGGGCGTGGACAGGGCACGGCGGGGTGACGAATGTGTCGATGTAGCCGTCGCTGATGACGAGCGCGCGCTCGAAGCGCTGCTCCCGAATGTGGTAAAACACCTCCTCGATGTCTGTGCCACCGCCGCCCCGGGTGAACAGGTGAGCGTCTGACAAGCGGGCCGGGAGCACCGTGCAGTCGAAGGTCCACAGCGGCAGGCGGATCCAGTCGCGGAACTCGTAGAGCAGCGTGACGAGGTGGGGAAGCATGGGCAGCATGCTGCCGCTGACATCGAGGTACACCACCACCGAGCCGGGGGTGGACGGTACCGTGAAGTGCTCGCTGAACGGCAGGAAGGGCGAGCGGCCGTGGAGGACGGCAGCCCGCCGGTCGCTGGTGGACAGGACCGGCAGGACGTAGCCGTTCTGAGGGTTGCGCGCGGTGCCGCGCTTGCCGCCTTGGGCCACCAGGATCGAGCTCAGCATGCGGCGGACCGCCCCCTTCCAGCGGACCAGCTCCGGGTAGGGCGCGCGCGGCGTGGTGAGCGGGACCGGGGCGGAACCGTAGCGGCTGTAGGTGGGCAGCACCTCGCCTTCGATGCGGTGGACCCAAGCGTCCGCGGTGGCGTCCAGGACCGCCTCCTCGTCCGCGTGGTTGCCCAGCAGCGGGATGCGATCGATGTCCTCCGTGGGCAGCAGGTGCACGATGTCCTCGAGGGCCGGCGGATACAGCGGCTCCCACACCGCATCGCGCAGCCGCCGGAAGATCGACTCCTCCGAGCTCATGCGCCGGCGCGGCGCGTACGGGTCGTAGGCGAGCGGCGTCTGCGGGAGCGGCGGGGCGAGGACGCGCGCGTAGCCCCGACCGGCCCAGTAGTAGCGCCGCAGAAACGCCGTGCCTTCGCCCTTCAGCAGGCGGATGACCAGCGGATTCACGATGCAGTCCAGCGCGAAGTTCAGGGCGGGCGTCATGTGGGGGAATTTGCGCGTGTGGCGCAACACCACGTGCATGAACTCGTGCATGAGCACGAACCGCACGTCCTCGTCGTCGGGCGCGTGTTCTGCGATGAAGTCCGGGTTCACCTTCAGCACCGGCCGCTCGCCGAGCGTGACCGCCGCCGTGGGGACCGAGGTCGTGAACTCCAGCGCGCAGAGGCCCAGCACCGCGCGGCAGGCCATCGGATTTGTGTCGAGCAAGTCGTAGAGCGCATGCCGGACACGGGCTTCAACGGATGTGGTAGTAGGCATGGGGAGAGACGAGTGCAAGCGAACGTGAAAGACGCATTTCCGTAAAAACCAGAGGCCTGCGCGGGTCAAACAGCGTCGTCCCGCTGCACGCTAACACCGCCGCCGCCAGGCTCGGCGGGGCCGGCGCAGGAAGCTGGGCGGGGGCGATCGAGTCGGCCGGGACCACGAACAGACATCCCGGCGGAAACCCGTCGACGAAGCGCAGCGACTCCAGGTCGAACTCCCCTCCCACTTGGCCCAGGATCGCCTCCCGGTCGCGCAGACTCAGGACCGCGTGCAGAACGATGTCGAGCCCGGGGGCGGCCGAGTCCGGCGTGCGCAACAGGCTGTGCGTCAGCCGGCGCGAAACATTGCGAGGCGGTCCCATCAGCGACGCTTTTTGCGGGGTTTGGCGGCCGCGGCCACGCGCCAGCAGGCGTATAACTCCTCCTCCAGCGCGGCGAGCTCGTCGACCTTCACGCCCACCCGGTGCACGAGCAGCCCGGACACGAACCCGAAGA
>JBIKUM010000288.1:0-3932 GCA_044347585.1 Terrimicrobiaceae bacterium | reverse complement strand
AACCCGGCGGTCGTCGAGGATTTCATCAAGTGGAACCGTTTTTCCCGCCTCGGCCTCACGCAACGCTTCCGCCGCCATATCATCGAAAACACCAGCCTTCACAGCGGCCTCGAATTTACGATCGACGATTCCAGACAGCCAATCATCCAGCATCTGCCCGAGATTCATAGCCTCCCGTTCAGGCAAACGCTTCACCAAATTCATCACCTCGACTGCGCTCATTAATTCAAAAAACCACAAACCCAACAAAACACAATCCATGAAACTCATCAAACTCCACATCCTACAATCCCAACCAGTCGCTTGCATCAACCACTACAGTGTTACCGGACAAGTCGAGCCTCGGGGTTGTAATTGTTAGCCGTTTCAGAGAAATGCCTTGAACCTATTTTATCGTAACAAACCCTCGAACGAAGCATCCCCGAAAAACCAAACCGTCGACTCCAAAAATACCGACTCACCGACAAAGGCAGAATGCAATTTTCCCAAAGCCCCCTTCCTTTTCCGCCCCAGGAAGGAAGTCGACTGGCGTAGAAACAATTTCTAGTCCGTGGACTTGTTCCTGCGAACTGAGCGAAATCTACGTGGATACCTCCACGAGGATTGGCCACTACAGCAGAAAACCTGAACTTCCGCGAGGTGACGGCGGATTCATCAAACAACGAGCTGAACGATTTTCAGGCTAAAGCGGCCTCCAACGCGCTGCGTCTCGCCAAGTGTTCCTCTTCAGTCAAGACAGGCACCAGACGAGTATCACCGAGGTCAGGCAAATCGAGCCAGGAACGACAGCCACCGAAGTTTTTCTGCATGGCAAGGCGAGAAGGCGACTCGAGGCGGAATCCACGCACGAAGGCGACATGGATGCCGGGCACCTCATCATAGCGGAAGCGCTCCTGAACCACGCTGTCGTGGAGGATGTGAAACTCCCGGAGCGCGGGCAAGCGGGCGGTATCGGTGACGAGGCGACTCCATTCCAAGGTCACGGCATATCGGATTTCAATTTCGCCATCCAATTGAGGCGGGAGCAATGTTCCCACTGGAAGCGTCGTTTTTTCTAACTGCTCGTGAAACCAGGTCGGGAAAAGAAAGAACTCCCGGTGCTTGAAAGCAAATCCATCGCGTCCTTCGGCGATACCTCCCTTGCGGAGCATCACGCTTTGCCTGCCATTGCCGATCGCCTCGCAGACGACGGCCCATTCTTTGAATGCCACACTCATGTTGATGAGTTCGTTCTTTACACAAGTTCCGCCCACAAGGGAAACCTTACGCATCCATGCTCCACCGATTCGATCTCCACACGCACACATTTTTCTCCAAGGATGCCTGCAATAGCCCCGAGGAAATGATCGGAGCGGCACGCCGCCGTGGCCTGAGTGGAATCGCAATAACAGACCACGACACCTGCGAGGCCCATGATTACCTACAGGGACGCCAACTCCCGGAGGGATTCCTTGTCATCCCAGGTGTGGAGGTGAGCACCGCAGAAGGGCACCTTCTCTGCATCGGGGCCACACTCCCATACCTCAAAGGTAAACCCGCCTGCGAAGTGCTGACGGAGATCAAAAAGGCCGGCGGCATCGGCATTCCAGCCCATCCCTTCGACAAATGGCGCGCCGGTATTCGAGCCGAAACGCTCGACACACTCGACCTCGAGGCACTCGAAGTCTTCAACGCAGCCGTAACCGCAAAAGCCTACAACGAGAAAGCGCTGCAATACGCAAAATCCCGAGGCCTCTCCATGACCGCCGCCAGCGACGCCCACCACGACTCTGCCGCCGGCATTTCGTGGACCTCATTTGATTTGGACGAACTGTCGGTCCCCGCCCTCCTCGCCGCCATCAGAAAAGGCGGCCAGCCTGAAGGCCACTACCTGACCTTCCGCGAGGGCCTAAAAAAACACTTCGCCAACTGGTTCCGCATCTTCAACAAAAACCGCCGACCAAAAATTTGAACGATCGTCCAAATTTTTGGTTCGTGCGTTGACGAGGACTGAGTGGAGTTTGGCGGTCCGAGGAGCAGTTAATCGCGGAAGACGATGGCGCGGGTGCCATGCACGAGAACTCGGTCCTCGACATGGAATCGGACTCCGCGGGCCAGTGCGAGGCGCTCGCAATCGCGGCCGAGGCGGATGAGGTCGTCGGGTTCGTGGTAATGCTCCACGCGCGAGACTTCCTGCTCGATGATCGGCCCCTGGTCGAGATCCTCGGTGGCGTAGTGGCAGGTCGCGCCGATCAGCTTCACGCCGCGCTCGAAGGCGCGACGGTAGGGATTCGCTCCGACAAAGGCGGGAAGAAAAGAGTGGTGGATATTGATGACCTTCCCAGCGAACTCGCGACAAAGGGCCTCGGGGAGGATTTGCATGAAGCGGGCGAGAATGACGAGTTCGGCGCCCTCCGCACGCAAGCGGGATGCTAATTGCTGGAAGGCGGCGGGTTTGTCGCTGGAGAAATCCATTTTCTCGAAACAAATACCTTCGCGTTCGACCAATGGGCGGGCGTCATCGTGATTTGAAAGCACGAGTGGGAGATCGATATTCAACTCGCGTGAGCGCCAGCGCCAGAGCAGGTCGACGAGGCAATGATCCTGTTTACTGACAAGAATGACCGTGCGCACGGGCCGGTCGGAGTGACGCAGCGTCCACTCGGCATTCATCGAATCGGCCAAAGCACGCGTGTCTTGCTCGAATCGAGCAAAGTCGGCCTCCACCATGCCACCGGTGAAGGCAAGCCGGGTGAAAAACCAACGCGACACGGGGTCGGTGTATTGGCTCACATCGAGAAGATTTCCACCGGAAGCGGCGATGAATCCCGTGATGCGGGCCAGCAGGCCTACGGCGTCGGGACAGTTGAGCTTGAGCAGATGCATTAGCGAAAATTAGATATGGAGAGCTGGCTCAACGGGCCTGGGGGCATCAACCGGAGCAGCGGGAACCGGACTTGTGGGCGGGTTTGTTTTTCCACTCCCGCCGCCTCCGCCTGAGCCATCCTTCGTGTGGGGATCGAAGTAATGGTCGAGGGCGAGGAACAATGCCTTCGAGTGGCGGGCGAAGAAAAAATTGAAGAGCACAACCGGCGTGATGACACTCCCCAGCAAAACAGGAAGCGAGAGGTGGTAGTTGAACTCTAAAAAGCAATAGATCGCGATTCCGAGAATGCTGCCGAAACCGTAGTTGATGGCCCAGACGGCGAGCAGGAAGTATCCGGTCTCCCTCTCGTAGGCGTAGCCGCAGCGCGGGCAGCCATCAAGCGGCGTGAAGTAGTCGCGCAGGCTGCGGATGCGCAGTAGCGGCAGGAAAATAGGCCTTGTGCCACACTCGGGGCATTTGAGCAGACAGGCTCGGCTTACATAGAGCCGAGCGCGGCGGGAATCGTGGTTCATTTGGATGATGTTTGCGTGCTTTTCTCTATGCGGGCGGCTTTGTAGCCAAGTTTCTCGGCAAGCGAGACGATATCGGAATAAGTCTTCGGGGCGAACTGCGGCTCACGGGCAAGAATCCAGAGGAACTGCCGCGAGGGATGCCCCACCAGCGCCCAGGAGTAATTTTTTTCATCCAGTCCGATGATCCAGTAGTCGCCGGCGATGGGACTCCCGGCAAAGCGGACGCGGAGTTTCGAGTTGTTGGACCCCGGCACAATTGTGGCCTGCCCTTTCGCCTCGCGGATGGATCCGTTTTTTTGGCGGCAACGATTCACGATGCGAATACTGCCATCCGGCTGCGCGGTGTATTCGGCAGTGGTGTCGGCCACACATCCGCGTTGGAACCAATTCGGGTATTTTGCGATTTCGAACCAGCGGCCTTCGTAGCGTTTGAGGTCCACTTGAGGCACTGTGGGGAGCGGTGGACGCGAGGCGCAACCTGCGAGCAGAAGATTGATCAACATTGCAGAGAAAAGGATTCCCGCTTTCATAGGCGAATGATGTTATGCCTCGGA
>JBIKUM010000460.1:0-3939 GCA_044347585.1 Terrimicrobiaceae bacterium | reverse complement strand
CCATTTTGCGGGGCGGATGGTGCAGAGATCGGCGTGCTGGGCGTCAGTCGTGACATCACGGAGCGGAAGCAGGCGGAAGATTCCCTGCGTGATAGCGAAACCAACTTCCGCATTTTCTTCGAGACGATTGAAGACCTGATTCTCGTGACGACCTACGAGGGCCGGATCTTGTTCAGTAACCAGGCCCTGCATCGGAAGCTGGGGTACAGCGAGACGGATCTGGCCTCCATGACTGTGCTGGATCTTCACGCCGCCACGGATCGCCTCGAAGCGGAAGCGATTTTTTCGGCAATGCTTCGCGGCGATCGGGCGAGTTGTCCATTGCCGCTGATAGCCAAGAATGGCTCGTCCTTGCCGGTCGAGACCCGCGTCTGGTTGGGCAAATGGGATGGGCTGGATTGCATCTTCGGGATCAGCAAGGATCTGAGCACGGAACAGGAGGCCCAACAGCGTTTTGAACGCCTGTTCAGAAACAATCCCAGCCCCATGGCCTTGTCCTCCCTGCCGGCACGGGAATTTGTGGATGTGAATGACGCCTTTCTTCGGTTGCTCGGCTATTCACGAAGTGACGTTCTCGGACAGACCGCCGAGGCGTTAAATCTGTTTGTGCAGCCCAAACACCAGGAGAGCGTCCAAACCCGATTGGTGTCTGACAGCCGCATAACCGATCAGGAGCTTCAGGTGCGATGCCGGAACGGCACGATCGCGGACGGTCTTTTCTCGGGTGAGGTGATCGAGAATCAGGGCAAGCGCTATCTATTGACTGTGATGATAGACATCTCCTTACGCAAAAAGGCCGAACTCGAGGTGGCCCGTCTGTCGCACATCCAGAATGTGCTGATGCGTCTGGCCACGGAATTCGTCAACGTGCCTTCCGAACAGCAGGACCATGCGATCAATCAATCCCTGTCCACCATGGGGCGGCTCATTCAGGCGGACCGCGCCTATTTGTTTGCCTATGATCTTAATGCCGGAACGATGTCCAACACGCATGAGTGGTGCAATACGGGTGTCAGCGCCGAGATCACCCACCTGCAGAATGTCCCCACCGTATCGTTTCCCGAATGGGTGGGAAGCCATCAGCGGGGCGAACTGATCTACGTGCCGTGTGTAGCTGCACTGACGCCAGATGACCCGCTGAAGCACATTCTCGATTCCCAGGGTATTCAATCGCTGATCACCCTGCCACTGATGCAGGGCGCGATCTGTCTGGGGTATGTGGGATTTGATGCCGTCCGGGAGGCGCGCGTATGGAAGAACGACGAGATTGCGCTGTTGCGCGTGCTGGCCGAGCTGTATGCTCATTTCGAGACCCGCCGCGCCTCCGAGCGCGCAATGCTGAAGTTGCAGAATCGCCTGACCGATGCCCGTGATCTGGCTCAGGAAGCGGCCGTGACCAAATCGTTGTTCCTAGCCAACATGTCCCACGAAATCCGGACGCCCTTGAACGCGATTCTCGGCTATGCCCAAATCATGGGCCGCGAATGCCATGCCTGCCAATCGGCACGCCATAATATCCAGGGAATACTGAAAAGCAGCGAGCATCTGCTTGAGCTGATCAACGATGTGCTCGAACTCGCGCGAAGTGATGGAAAAAAGATCACGCTGTCTCCCGTCCCCTTCGACTTAGCCCAGCTTCTCGAAGACGTGCGGCTCATGTTCGCCCGTCGTCCGGATGTCATGGCCTTGAAATTGGAAGTCCGCCAAGCCACGGATGTTCCCCGGATGTTGCAGGCCGATCCAGGCAAGATCCGGCAAGTACTTGTGAACCTGATGGGCAACGCAGTCAAGTTTACCCATCATGGAAGCGTCAGCCTTTCGGCATCGCTTGTGGTCACAGACCCGGCGAAGGGCGTCGTCATCGCCGTTGATGTGGAGGATACCGGTTGCGGCATTCGGGAGGAAGACCAGTCGGTCATCTTTGAACTGTTTGCGCGGCTGGAAAAAGGCAAGAAGCCGACCAGTGGAATTGGCCTTGGCCTTCCCTTGTGCCGGCGTTATGCACATGCACTGGGCGGCGATATTACGGTAGAGAGCCGTGTCGGCGTCGGCAGCCGCTTCCGCTTCACGTTCACCGCCGAAGCCGTTTCCGATAATACGCCTGAATCACCTACCGGACACCTCCATTTGGCTCCTAATCAGCGCGAATATCGCATTCTGTCTGTGGATGATGATATCACCAACTCCGAAATGCTAGCCACGCTGCTTCACTTGGTCGGATTTGTCGTGGAGACTTTGCCCGATGCGGCGCAGGCGTTGCTGCGGCTGACCGATACAACCCGTCCGGCTGTGGACTTAGTACTCATGGACAAGCAAATGCCCGGAATAGACGGGTATGAGGCTGTGCGCCGGATTCGTGCTTTACCGAATGGAAACCAGATTCAAGTGATCATCGTAACGGCATCCGGATTCACCGACGAGCGCGGAGATGCGCTCGCGGCCGGGGCCAATGGCTATGTTGCCAAACCGATCAGACTGAATCCGCTTCTCGATGAGATTGCCCGTGTTATCGGAGCTCGCTTCTCCAGCGCACCGCACCCCGGTCCCACTCCCGTGACTTTCTCCCCCGAAGTGTTGCGATGCCTGTCCAGCAATCAGCGTCCGGAGATCCTGAAGGCGTTGCGCTATGGTGACATCCGCTCGCTGCGTGCGCTGGCCGATCAGGTCGGGATCGACCATGCCGCCGCCGCCTCCACCATCCGGGCTTGCATCGAGGCCTATGATTATGATGCCCTGCGCCAACTATTGGAAGCAACCCCAGAGGAGTCTGAATGAACGATATCGCCAGACCGGCTGTTGTGATGATCATTGACGACGAGCCCGAAAACCTGAATGTGCTGGGTGAAATTCTCCGCCTCGAACGGTGGGACGTCCGCGCGTTCGCACACGGCGCTCAGGCGCTTGCCGCCGCACGGAAAGATCCGCCCGATCTGGTGTTGATGGATGTGCGCATGCCAGGCATGGACGGCTACGAGATGTGCCGTCAGTTCAAAGCGGATGAAAAACTGCGGTCTATCCCGATCCTTTTTCTGAGCGCCTGCTCGGAAGCCTCCGACAAGATCCGCGCCTTCGAGGCCGGCGGCGTCGATTATGTGACCAAGCCCTTCTCGGAAAAGGAAGTGCTCGCACGCGTGCGGACACAGCTTCAGATGCATCAATATCAGACATTTTTGGAAGGTCAGGTCCAACAGCGCATGCAGGATCTCGTCGCGGCACATCGGCGCCTGCGAATCTGGGACGATGCCAAGACCGACTGGCTCAACATGCTCTCGCATGAGATGCGAACGCCCCTGACGGGCATATTGGGTATTGCGGAACTCTTGTTTATGGATTTGCCTCCCCATTCCGAACAGCAGTCCTTACGCGCCATTTATGACCATTCCCGAAAACGAATTGAGAAATTGATTTCCGACGCCTGTACCTTCTCGCAAATTGATGTCGCCTCGGAACAGTTCCATCTTCAGCAGATTCCCATCGCACACGCCCTCCACGTGGCATTAAGCTCGTATGAGCTTCACCAGCCCGACGTCTCCGCCTCTCTCTCCATGTGCGTCCCGCCGGAGATCCGGGTGCGAGGCTACCCGGATCTCCTGTATCGCGCCCTGACGGATCTGTTTCTGACAGCAGCCTGTTGCGTCATCAATGGCGGACGCATCCAGATCCAGGCCGCCTGTGACGCGCACACGGTTTGTATTAACATTTCCACAGATGGCCAGGGTTTATCCGTCCAAGCCCTCGCACTCTTTTTTGAGATCGGTGGCCAGCGCACCCTGCTGAAGGGCGGCGGGGACTTTGGTTTGGGCGCCGCCTTGGCCCGCCGTATCATTCATCTCTTCAACGGGAGCATCTCTGTGAGAAACGGTAACGAATGCGGACTCCTTTTGGAAGTGACTCTCCCCGTGGAAAGCGAACGAGTGGCAGGAGGGGAACCATGTCTGT
>JBIKUM010000287.1:0-3939 GCA_044347585.1 Terrimicrobiaceae bacterium | reverse complement strand
GCCGCGTGCTGGCCCTGGTCGGAATGCAGAACGACAATTTCCCGTCGCGCACCACCGCACCCTCATGGGATCTCCTCCGCGCCCAGCCAAAAATCTGGGACCGCAACGCGCGCGTCGACGACCGTCAGATGTTCCTCGACGCCGTGCTCGCGCCCACCGAGCGCCTCATCATCACAGCCTCCACGCAAAACATCCGCACCAACAAAAGCCAACCCTTCTCCACCTGCGTGGACGAACTCCTCGCAGCCGCACAGAAACTCGGCGTGGAACGCAAAGCCCTTGTTCTCGAACACCCCCTCCAGCCGTTTTCTGCAAAATACTTCGAGCCCGGCAGCAATCTCTCAAAGCCATTTGGAGAGAAAGTTCGCGAGATCGCAATAGCGGCAAACAACAACTGCAAAGCCCCTCTTCCTTTTCACAAAGCCCCCTTTAAAGACAAAGAAATGCCGTCGGTCGAAATCACAGTCGCTCAGTTGGCCGCCTTTTGGAGGTCTCCTGCGCGTGGATACCTCAAAGCTCAAAAAATTGACCTTCCTCTGGAGGATGACGACGACACCACACTCGACTTTTCTCCCGTCAATCTAGACAGCCTTCAAAAGTGGAAGTTAAAGAATGCCATTTTGAAAGAGCAGCTCTCTGGAATTCCTAATGAATCCCGCTCGAAAGCGCTTGCCGCCGCCGATCGCGGACTGCCGCCGGGCTTCTTGGCAGAAAGCGAGTGGCAGGTTTTTCAAAAGATGGAGGCGATTGCTAATGAAATCAAAAAAGCAAAGCCCACCGATCGCATACTAGAGTTGGAAATTTCAGGTTGCCGGATTTCATGTCCCGTTCAGCTTTCGAATGACATAGTTTTCGTCGGAGATTGCGGAAAAATGAAGGAGGCCAGACACTTTCTGCCGTATTGGCTTACCGCTCTAGTCGCCGCCGCATCGGGCTTGATGGGAGGCCTGGCGATTTTTTATGAGGGGGACCCAGTGAGTGAACTTCGCTCTCCAGTAATCGATCCCGAAGACGCGAAAAAAATCCTCAAGGCGGTCCTCGATGGTTACCTACAAGGGCAACATCGACCGCTACGCTTTGCATTAGAGGTCTCTCCCGTCCTTGTCATGGACAGCAAAAAAAACCCCGCAGAGAAACTGGACGAAGTCATAAAAACTGCTTTTCACAAAGCCAGAACAGTCTGGGTGAACAAAGGATTCGGCGACTCTGCGGTGCTCGGTGAGGGGCAGTCTCCCGCCGCTATGCTTGCTTGGAGGGACGCCGATCCCTTTGAGGATGAAGAGGAGTGGATGGAATGGGCGCTGGCTATCAGTGAACCCTTGGCAACCTGGAAAAAAAACTCAAAGAAAAAATGAACTTCTTCGATCCCGTTAAATCAAAGATTGAGCCCGGCCTTACAGTCATCGAAGCGAGTGCGGGCACTGGCAAAACATTTTCCATCAGCCATCTTGTGCCGCGACTTCTTTTGGAAAAGCCCGAGTTGCGTCTCAGTGAAATCCTCTTGGTCACTTTCACCACCGATGCTGCCGGGGAGCTCGCCGACCGAACACGAAAGGTCTTCGCCGACTTGGTCTCCGACAATCCTCCTGAAAACGAGACGATGGCCGCCTTGCGGACCCGAATGGTTGAGACCTGCGGTGGAGTGGACAAAATCCAGCAAGCTATCCGTGAACTTGACCTGCTGAGTATTTCGACCATCCACTCGTTCTGCCAGTCTGTCATTCAGACCGAGGGGGAACTTTGTGGTCTCCCTGTGATGCCTGAGGTGTTGGCGGACTGGAAGGATCTCGTTCGTGAGTCCCTTCATGACATCTGGAAATCAAGAGTCGCCAGCGAGGAAATGCTTGCTCGCATCGCAGGAATGCTTGGTTGGAAGTTCGATGAGGATTTGAGCTTTGTTTCGAAGGTGCTTGAAATGCCAGAGATTCGAGTCGAGCCAAATCCTCCTCTGTTTGAGGAGTTGTTTGCTGGATTGAGTAACCCTAGGGGGCGCTTTCAACCTGCGGAGGTGAGCGAGTTGGAGGCTGTTTTCGATCAGGTGAAATGGAATACAGCCGGGCGAACGCCTGAGTTCCGTGCGGCGGTGCTTGAAACTCTTGAAGCCCCCGGTGACCTTACCGGTTGGTTTGACGCCGTTCAGTGGGTTGCTCAATTGGATAAGTCGGATTCAGGAGCAATAAGGAAGAACGGAGACATCCACTCTCGCATCGCAGAACTTCAAGCCGTCAAAACCGCCAAAGCGATTCTTGTAGACTTCAAAATGCTGACGCTCTCCTGGAGGAAACACCTCGCTGAGATCGTTGCAGAAAAAGTCGCTGCAAATCTTCATAGCAATCGCCTCGCCACCTTCAACGGGATGGTCAACACCTTGGATGAGGCTCTTCGTGGACCTCATGCAGAGACCTTACGAAAACGAATTCGGGAGCGATTCAGGTTTGCTCTTGTCGACGAGTCTCAAGACACCGACGGAGCACAGTTCCGCATTTTTGAAAAAATCTTCCTCGATTCACCAAAACACTCGCTCGTTTTGATCGGCGATCCGAAGCAGGCAATCTACGCCTTTCGGGGAGCCGATGTGAATACCTACCTCACCGCGAAAAACCGCCCAGGCGCGCGGATTTTCACGCTTTCAGCCACCTACCGTAGCCCGCAGCCATTGGTCGAATGCGTGAATGCCCTCTTTGACCATTCGCGCTCCTTCCACAAAGAAAATCTGGATTTTATTTCATCCTCTTCCGCCATGTCGCAGGACACTTGGCTTCAAGAAAGTGCCGATGGGACGACTCCATTCGTCCGCCTTGAGGCATGGATTGTTCCCGATACGCAGGTCGAGGATTTTTCAAACGACGGCAAGCGCCTTTCCGAAATCTCCAAGGCAGTGGCGTCCGAAATCGCCCGCCTGTTGGCTTTGGATGGGGTATCCACTGGCATCGTTGAAAAGGGAGCTGAAAAACCCCGTCGCGTGGTCCCGGCCGATTGCGCCGTCCTCGTTTCGCAAAATTATGAGGCTGTCGCAATTCACGATGCCCTCAAGGCGAGGGGAATTCCTGCCATTCGAAAAACCAGCGAGGATGTAATGGGCTCCGAAGAGGCGCGCGAGATCTTGACCCTTCTCATGGCGGTGAGTTCTCCTCTTCAAGCAAAAATTCGCCGCGCAGCTTTGGCAACGAGACTGCTTGGCAAGACCGACGAGGAGATTCGAGCCACCGATGAGACGGACAAAGACGACATGGTATCCAAATTCCAAAATTGGAAACTGGAATGGAGTCGGCGTGGAATTTCAACTGTCCTCGCGCTCATCGATGACCAAGAGAGTATATCCAAGCGCCTAGCTGCCTCAAAGGATGGTGAGAGACGCCTTACAAACTTCCGGCATCTTACTGATATTCTCTCAGGATTTGCCGCCGTCTCTGGAGGCAAGCCAAATCACTTGCTGATTTGGCTGGAGCAGGAAATCGCACGAGCAAGCGGGTCGGGCGCTCCGCCGGATGAAAGGCTTCTCCAACTTGAGAGTGACAGCTTGGCGGTTAAAATCACAACGATGCACTCGGCAAAGGGGCTCGAGTTTCCCCTTGTTTTCTGTCCGTTTCTTTGGACTTCGAAGACACCTAAAGGCTACCAAGTGCTGAATCGAAACAGCGTGTTCTCGATGGTGGATACAAACCTTTGCGAACCAGAGGTGCGTGTTGAAATAACAGAGTCGTTTCTCGAAGAGCGTTTGCGCTTAACCTATGTCGCACTCACCCGAGCGCAGGTGAAACTTTGGCTCTGCGCGGGAGCAGTTCCGGGTCAGAAAGGAAGCGCATCCGCCCGCGATTGGCTGCTGCGTTCCGACCAGAATATTGGTTTTTCGGCCTGGGAGGGCGTAGCGGCTTCAAATCGTGGCGCCACGCATAAGGTTGCTTTCCAATCCATCGTCGAAAAACTCGGCGGCTTGTG
>JBIKUM010000317.1:0-3475 GCA_044347585.1 Terrimicrobiaceae bacterium | reverse complement strand
CTGTCCTCGGCATTATCGGTGGATTTCTTTTTCTTGGTATCCTCAAGGCCGAGCAAGCGCGGATGGCAGCAAATCTGGCGCAGGCGCAGGAGGCTGGTGAGGATGTTGAAGCGCATTTTATCGAGCTGCTTCGAGGTTTCGATTTTGAGCAACTGGGCGCGGGCGCGCTTGATCTCGGCCTTGTAGAGGGTGGATTGCACGCCTTCGAATTCCACGACGAGATCCTCCTCCACGCGGTCGGGCAAATCCCGGGCGACTTCATTTTTCGTGCGGCGTAGCAGGAACGGGCGGGTGCGTGCGGCGAGGCGCCGGCGCGCGAAGGGATCGTCCTTTCTGTCGAACTGCTTGGTGAAGGCGGTGCGGTTTCCAAGGGCGCCAGGCATGGCGAAGGCGAAGATCGACCAGAGGTCGAGCAGACGGTTCTCGATCGGCGTTCCACTCAGCGCGAGACGATATTTCGATGGCAGGGCGCAGGCGGCTTTTGCATTTTGCGAGGTCGGATTTTTGATCGCCTGCGCCTCGTCGAGGATCACTGCTCCCCAAGAGACCGCGCGAAGGGCGTCTTCGTGCAAGCGGAGTTGCGGGTAGTGGATCACGAGCAGGTCCACCGACCCGTCGAGGCCCGTTTTTCCAGCCGAGGCGCGATTCCAGACATCGACTTTGAGTTCAGGAAAAAACTTGCCGCACTCGTTGGCCCAGTTGTCCTGAACGGACTTCGGACAGATCACGAGCACGGGATCGGTGATTTTGCCTTCTTTGCGCAGCCAGGCGATCCAAGAGAGGGCCTGGAGGGTTTTCCCAAGGCCCATGTCGTCGGCCAGCACGCCGCCAAAATTGTTTGCCGTGAGGTAGGCGAGAAAGTGGAAGCCCTCGAGTTGATAGGGCCGGAGGGTGGCGGTGATGGCGTCGGGTGCCGGCGGCGTGACGCGCGTCTGGATTTCCTCCACGCGGCGGCGGACCTGGGCGATACGCTCGGAACCCAGGAGCGAGGTGGTTTTTTTAGTGAGGCCGGAGAGCTGAAGCGCGTGCAGGCGTTGTTTTTCGTTGCTGAAATCGTTTACCGAGAGTCCGAGGTCGGCGAGTTCCTTGAGTTGTTCCTCGGTGAGTTGGTATTCGAGTTTCCGCCAGCCTTTGCCTTCAAGGCGCACCCATTTGCCCTTGGCTTTGAGCAGGAGGTCGATCTCCGCTTGGGTGAGCGTGCTGTCATTCACATGCAGGGCCACGCTGAGTTCAAACCAGTCGATCCCGTCCTTCGAATCCTCAATGTCGATCTGGACATGGCCGGCGACTTTGCCGTCGCGCAGGCTCGCGAGCTGGGCATCCAGTTCCACGATGCAACCCGCCGGCCGCCGCTCGAGCCATGCGATGAATTGGTCCGGCCACTCTTTGCCGGACATGCGCTGCTCATGCCAGATTTGGTGTCCGGCATGCATAGCCTGCTTGAGGGGAATCGAGCGGAGCCACTCGGCAGCGGGACCCATGGAGGATTTGTCGAACTGGATCAGCGCATCAACCGCCAACTTGGGCTGGAAGTCCCAAGAGTTGCGATCCCACCAGTTCGTTCCACTCCAGACCAAGGGTTTCTCGTAGCCTTGGAAATCCGTCTCTGCCTTGAGTTGGAAAAAATCCGCCGTGCCTCCGTGGTAGCGATAAATCCTGCACTGGATATTCACCGTGGCCGCGATGCGCTGAACTTTTTTCTCCATGTGCGATGGCACGGGAATGCGGAGCGTGGCGAGCGCGCCCATGCCCTCGCGGGACTCCATCGCTTGCGCCGGAATCGCGAGAGGCCACTGCGGGCTTTCCTCTCCAAATGGCCAAACTGCGATGGGGTAAACCGCGTTGCTCGTCACATATTGGAGCGGCCTGCCGGAAAGAATGGCGACGGGGGGCGGCGGCATCTTGCCGGCTGCGTCCAGGAGCAGAAGCGAGTAATCATTCGCCGTGCCTTCCGGAGCTCTGAGCTCCCAACGAAGGGGTTGGTCGAAAAATCGCACCGGCTGGCCGTCTTGCCCCACGACATGTCTATTGAAGAAATCCTTGCTGGTTCCAAGTTGGGTGAGGCTTTTGGAGAGGCTGGGACGCATTCCCCGGATTTCGAGGTTCGAGATGGTGCCGTAGTCATCCTTTCCCGCCTGGAGAACCAGATTGGACCCGAGGCTGAGCAGAGGCGTATTACGCGATTGATAGGATTTCTCGATGAATTGGTTGACGAATTTCATCGAGGTTTTGCCAAATTCCGAGCTGCCGGATTCGCGTGCTTGAATGACGGCCGAGCCGGGCAGGAGCATAAGGCGGAATTCGACATCCGGCGGGAGGGCGTTCCCTTCGGAATCGTCCCATTTGTCGAAGGTTGTCTTCCATTTTCTCACCTCTTTCGCGCGCTTCCACCCTTCTTCCAAACGCGCCCATACGGCGGCGTCAACAGCCTCCGAAAGTGGTCCCGGCAGCTTGATTTGTTGGGATTTGCAGGCGGCAGCAAGATAGGCGAAATACTCTGCAGCGTTGGCCGGGGGATTCTCCAAAGGAAAAATCTCGATATCGCCCATGCGCCAGAAAGCCGGATCTCCGACGGCGTTTTTGAGATCACTGAGATTGATCCGGGGTAATTTTTTCGTCCACCACACCTCCGCGTCTCTTAAAAAGCGCTGAACCGGCCGGGGTAAACTTGCTGGGAGTTTATGGGCAAGGGCCCCGTAAAGGGTATCCGAGCCTAATTCCATGACTGGCGCCTCATCGGCGCGAGGTTTTTCCCGCGCCTTCAATAATGTGGCCGCAAGGTGCTTGCAGAGTCCGCGCACCGGGCAATTGCAGTTTAGCAGGAGTTGTTCTTTTTGAAAAAAGACTTCAATCGAGTAGACCGATCCTCCATGGACTTGGGCTGAAATCTTTTCGCCTGCATCGTCCCACGATAAATCACTCACATCCCCCCGCCGGAAGAGGGCTTGTCCCTTTTTGATGTCCTTGGCGCTAAAGGAGCGCACGGCGTCATCGATTCTTTTACGTTGCTCGTTGGTGATGAAAAAATCCGCTGAAGCCATGTGTCGTTGGGCAATGATGCTCTTTTTTTCGCTCAAAAAACAAGCCGGCAGGAGCGAGACTTTTTCGCCTTGCCGCTCGACAGGCGGGGCTCATCGGGGTAAACCGAAGCCCTGTTATATATGGAGATTCTGAATTTTCTCATGAAGCCGGAGCCATTCTTGGTGTGGACCTCTCTGGCGAAAACGCTCGGCCTGCTTGGCCTGATTCTGGGTTTGGTTTCCTACACGGTTTATGCCGAGCGTAAAATCTGCGCTTGGATCCAAGACCGCGTCGGACCGAATCGCACCGGTATTCCGCTTACGAAAATCCGGATTCTCGGCCTTGGCCAACCGATCGCTGATGCGCTGAAACTTCTCTTGAAGGAAAATTTCATCCCCCGCGAGGTGAACAAATTCTACTACTTCATCGCGCCAAAGCTTTCGATGGTGCCTGC
>JBIKUM010000397.1:0-3950 GCA_044347585.1 Terrimicrobiaceae bacterium | reverse complement strand
ACCGTGCTGCGGAGGCATTGATTGCGGAAATGCGCGCCGGAAAGCGGTTTGCGCTGTGCTCGGATGCTGGGACACCGGGCATTTCAGATCCCGGTTACCTGCTCGTGCGGAAGGCGCTCGATGCGGACCTTGATGTGCTGTGTTTGCCGGGGCCGACCGCATTCGTGCCGGCTCTGGTAGCGTCTGGTCTGCCGTGCGACCGCTTTGTGTTTGAAGGGTTTTTACCGCACAAAAAAGGCCGGGCCACCCGCATCCGGGAACTCGCGGACGAACCCCGCACCGTGGTGCTGTACGAATCTCCACACCGCCTGCGCAAACTGCTCACTGAGCTCGTGGAGGCCTGCGGTGCTGAACGTCCCGCGGCCGTATGCCGGGAGCTGACCAAACTCCACGAAGAGGTGCTGCGCGGTCCCCTTGCTTCCCTCGCTGAGCACTTCGCGGAGGTAGAGCCTCGCGGTGAGCTCGTGGTGGTCGTCGGCGGGAATCGGTAACCTCTTAATTTGAACATATTTATGTTCCATAACTAGCGAAGTACGGGCGTACACTTGAGTAACCTCTACCGAGATGCGCCTTTCCATCCTGACCTTTTTGGGGTGGTGTTTGGCCACGCACAGCGTGGCCCAAACGCCCGAAACCCCAGCCAAACCCATCGGAAATTCAACCGACGCCCGCACCTTAAAAGAACTTCAACGCAAGTTCCGCACGCTGGAATCCGCCGTTCATGGCGCTTCCCGGCACGAATGGAAGCTCGTGCGCACGTGGCCCGGTTACAACGAAGACCAGGTCCGGACGTGGGTGCATGCGCGCGGAGAGGCCGTGCGTGCGCAGCAGGCCGCCCGTCAAACGGCCCCGCCGCCCAGTAACGCGTGCGATTGCTGGATCGAGCCGGACGACTCGTATACCACCATCAGCACGTTCGATTGGGATTTCACAGGAGGTGCAGGGGTGAACGTCGATTGTTCGCGCGGGCCGATTGCACTCCCGTGGACGTTTGCCTTTTTCGATCAATTCTACACGGAGTTTTACATCAACTCGAAGGGATCCATTTCGTTCGGTGACTACATCATCGATTGGACGCCGGAGGAGTTTCCGAACACCGTGGAGCAAGTCGCCCAAATCGCGCTCTTTTGGGCAGATACCGACCTTAGGAGTTCTGGGCAAATCAAATACAAAATCACGCCCGAAGCTGTGTATGTGAACTTCATCGACGTCGGTTACTACAACAACCACGGCGATCAGGTCAACTCGTACCAGGTCATTTTCACCCCCACCACCGCGAGCGGGGTGCTTTCACCGGGATTCAACGCCCAACTGTGCTACCGCAATTTGGGCTGGGCCCATGGGGATATCGGCGGATCCTTGGGCTTCAACGGAAACAATCCGGCTACCGTGGGGGCAGACGCTGCACCTACCACCGGAGCGCACATTCAGTATGGCCGGTTCAACCTTCCCGGAGCGACGTACAACGGGCCTTACGGGGGTGCTCCGAGCCAACAGGATGGCATCGCATGGCTGGAAGGCAAGTCCTTCAACATGAATGTGGTCTCCTCGGTCGGGAACCTGCCTCCCTTGCCTTTGGCATCGAGCACCTGCGATACCCTTTTCCTTTGCCAAGGCCAAACCCTGGATGTCAACCTCGGATTCCTTTCTCCGGAACCGGGCCAAACCGTCAGCATTTCCTCGAGCGCTGCATCCGGCTGGACCTACACCACCACTTCTGGGCCGTATGCCTACCTCGAGGGAGCATTCCTCGCCCATCCGGACAACGTCGGGGTCCACGTCCTGCACACCGTCGCTACGGATTCGTACAGTCCTGCCGCCTCGTCCGAGATTGATCTGATTGTCAGGGTGTTGCCAAACGAGCTACCGGAAATCGTACTGGAAGGCGCGCTCGGCCTGTGCGACGGGGGCGAAACAGAGCTCAGTATCGATGCAAGCGGATTCGATGCTGTTCTGTGGTCGAATGGCGCCACCGGCGCTTCATCGCTGTACACGTCGGGAGGGGATGCCTATGTGATCGGGCAGCTGGGCCAGTGCGAACAGCGTTTGGATTTCGAAATTGACCAAACGCTGAACGTCCTCCCCGATCTGACCCTCGAACCCGCAGCAGTGTGCCCCGGTGAGACTGCCGTGGCAACAGTGGACCCCAGTGAAACAGCGGGGTATACAAGCTACACGTGGGTTGCGGATTGGAATGGGGAAGGCGGGGACATCGTCTCCGGCCAAACCACTTCCGCCGCAGAACTCACCGCCGGAACATTCGCCCTTCAGGTCACCGATACCTCAGGCTGCTTCGGTCAACGGGTGTTCTCGGTCGCCTCCCAGCTCTCCTTCATTCCGGAGACCGGCCCCCTCCTCTACTGCAACGGAATCCCAGAGCAGATTGTGTTTGATGGTGGGTTTTCAGATCCTTCTGAAGGAAATCTCACGCTCTACCTTCAAAGCACGCAGCCGGGAGGATGGAACGGAAGCTACCTGTACATCACCGTTTCGGGGCTTGGTGGAGTCACCGAAACCATTGCCACTTCAAATGGTGCATTCAGCCAATTCAATATTCCCATTGCCGCTGGCAATCAGATCGAGATCGAGTTCGTCCTCTCGAATGTCACGAATCCCGACTTCCTCACGGTGTCGATGTACAACTGTGGAAACCAGCCCAGCTCCTTGACGACGTTCAACGACCCCCAGCCGGGAATCCTGTACTCCGGTCCCGCGGGATGTGCTTCGTCCCCCGTCGCAGGAACATGGGAGTTCGTGAGTGGTCCTCCGGGCTGGAGTTTTTCAACCACCACCGAATGGAACACGGTGTTCGTGCCGGGAGGACCTGGAATCACCGAAGTGTGCTTTACCGATTTTGTGTGTGAAACAGCATCGTGTTATTCTGTCCAAATTTCAGATCCTGAGAATCCCGTTCTGGAATGTGCCGGGTGTTTGGACCCGCAGGCCTGCAATTATGGCGTGGTCGACCCGGAAAATCCCGATGCACCCTGCCTGTACCCCGATGCGACCATCTTGTGGAACGACGAGGCCATCGCGGGAGTGGTACCGATTTGCCCGGAACAAGGAATCAGCCTGGAAGGATCCTCCGTGGGCTACGTCGATGCGGAGGGCAATGCCCATCCGGCCAGCGGTTGGCACTGGGCCATCGGAAACGAAGTGTTCTCTGAGGGGGCGACGCTTGAGTTGATTTCACCGCCGACTGGGGTGCTGCCCATCGTGCTCACCGTGTCTGCCGAGTCCCTGGGAACCGGAGCGTGTACCGCAACAACCTCGGTCACGTTTGTCGCCCAAGAAGAATCGGGCCCCCAAATCCTCGCATCCGATACCGTCTGCGTCGGAACTCCGTTCATCGCTTCCATCTTGAATGAAGCCGCCGAGAACCCGACCCTCGCCACCTATCCCGATGGGTTTTTCCTGCCGGACGACCAGTCGGTGTGCTTCGAACCTGAATTGACCATCGGATCCGCCTTCCCGAACGCCACCGTTACCGACGCGGCGAACCAAATCGAGGCCATCCGGGTGAACATGGAGCATTCGTTCCTCGGTGATCTCGTGATCACCCTTCAATGCCCCACAGGTCAATCGCTTCAGTTGCAAACCCAGGGCGGCGGAGGCACGTTCTTAGGTGAACCGATCGACATCGATGCGGCTCCGCTCGATCAAGGCGTGGGCTACGATTACGGTTGGGGACCCGGCGCCACCCAAGGCACCATGGTTGAAAATGCGGGTGGCACGCTCCTCCCGGGCATCTACGAGGCCGTCGGCGACTGGAGTGCCTTGAACGGATGCCCGGTTTCGGGGACGTGGCGACTCGAGGTGTGCGATTTGTGGGCATCTGACAACGGCTTTATCTGGAACTGGGGCGTCGAATGGTCGAGCCCGTTCTTCAGCCAGGCATTTCCCTCCACCCCGCTGGAAGGGACCTGCACTGGGGTGACGTGGACGGTACC
>JBIKUM010000286.1:0-3955 GCA_044347585.1 Terrimicrobiaceae bacterium | reverse complement strand
CCACCGCGCCGCCGGTGAAGACGACATTCGGCACTTGGCCGACGCATTCGTAGGGAGTCTCGGCCGCAAGGATCATGTCGCGCGGGGCGGCGATGATTTTAGAAGGATCCTCCAGATCGAGCAGGACGGCTCCGAGGAAGTAGTTTTCGGTGGAGGCGGACATGCAGGTGCCGTGATAGATCTCGAGCCATCCGGCGCGGGTCTTGATCGGGATGGCGCCCGCGCCGCTTTTCTTGAGCTGCCAGTTGGTTTTCGGAATCGGAATTGGTGAGGAACGGCCCCAGAACTCGAGGTCGGGCGAGTAGCTCACCCACATGCGCCCCGTGCCATTCACATCCTGCGGACGCTCCAGACGGGCGTAGAGGCCGTTGATCTTTTCTGGGAACAGCACGGCATTGCGGTTCGACGGAACCGAGAGATGCGGGAATGGCGTGAAGTTTTTGAAGTCGGTCGTTTCGCAGGTGGCGATGCAGGAGCCATAGCCGGTAAGCCACACCGCGTGCATGACGATGATGCGGCCGTCGATCTTGGTGACGCGCATATCGAAGCGGTGCGCGTCATGCGCCGCCTCGATCGCGCGCATTGGGTAGTTTACCGGTTCGGTCTCCACCGTGAAGTTGATGCCATCGCGACTGCGGGCGACATAAAAGTCTGTCGCACGCGTGAGGTCTTCAACGCGCAGCAACAGGATCACTTCGCCTTCATGCAGGATGGCTCCGGCATTGAAGACCGTGTAGCAGGGAAACGGCATGTCCTCGGGACTGAGGATCGGATTTTTTTGGTGCCGTGTGAGTGGTGAGCGCATGGTTTTGAGTTTCATAAAATTTCCTTTCAGAGAGTCGCCGCAATGAGGCGTTCAGCGGCGCGTGCAGCAACCGGGTTGGTCTTGATGCGGTTGTGAAGGTCGAGTTGGCAGATGATCCAGCATCCCTTGCCATCCTGTTTCGAAGCAACGGCGTGAACAGGACCCCACGAGGTGGCCCAGCCACCAGAGCCGGAGAAATAGACTGGCTCCCAGTTCTCGGATCGGAAGGTCGTGTGCAGGAGGGGTGAAACATATCCAAGATCCTCGTCGAACCAGAATTTGACGCTGTTCGGCTCCAGACCCTCGACCAGCGGGTGACCCGTATCGCGGCTGACAAAATGCACGGGGTGGCTGGTGCATCTGAAAAACTCGATTTCGTCGCCGACGAGGCGATGCGTGCCTTCTTGAACGCCAAGAAAAATACAGCGCCCGCCACGACGCACTGCGGCGGTTATTTCCGCTTCGTGTGCGGCATACAGCGCGAGATCATCGACGAGGATGACTTGAGCCGTGGCCAGTTGATCGATCTTCGAAACTCGAAGGTTCAATGCCTTAGCCAAGCGCTCGGCTTTGCCGGATGGTTGTCCGATGACGACTGTTTCCAGTGGCGGCACGGCGGGCACTTGCGGGTAAACCTGAAATGTTTGTTGCGCGCTCTGGATCGTGCGTCCGTCGCGATCGATCAAAGCGGCTTCGAGCACCACGGCGCCAGTTTCCTGCGGCGCATGGAATGGGGCAATGCCTTGGAAGGTCGATTCCATCGGCACGATGTGTGCGGGAGTTGATCCACCTTCAATGATCCGCTCGCCGTTGCGAATGCGCCAAGCCAGACGCGCGCCTTCGTGAACTTCATGCGTGTCGTTGCAGACCCAGAGCTCGATTGGCATTGCCTCGCCTGCAAAAAAGCGATCGCGGTCGCTCCGCAGGCTGATCATCAGCGGCGCGCAGGCGTCGCGATAGGTGTAAAAGGACAGCTTCGGCCGACGCTCGCAATCCATGATCGTTTTCATCCATCCCGAAGGAAAGGCGTCGATGAAAAGATGGACGGCAAAGCTGTTGTTATGATTGTTGCGGCGAAAAGCCTCGGTCATCAACCGCACACCCCAAGCCTGATGTGCCTGGCTGGTGGCGATCCATTCGCCGACCGACTTCCCGGCTTCATACCAGAGGTAGTGGAACTTCCCACTCTGGGCCCTGACGATCGAAGTCGGGCTCCAGGTCTTTTCCTCTTCTGGAGTCCATGGCAGCCACTCGCGCGGATAGAACTTCCGCATGAGCGATTCATCTTCGAGGCCCTCGGCACCGAATTCGCCGCAGGCATACATCCAGTCGGGTTTGACCTTCAGCCAATATCCTTTGTGCAGCTTGCCGAGGTCGATGCCGTGGCCGTTATACCAGATGTTGTAGCAGTGGTTGTCGGGCAGAGACGAACAGGGTGGATCGTAATCGCCATCGACATGTTTGATGACCCGGTCGGGATTTTCCAAACGGATGACGCGGTCGGCGCACTCGAAGAACGATTCCATTTCAACGCGCTGAAGGTGCCGCTCGGGCTTGTTCCGCGCATTGGGAAATGGCTCGTTGATGTAAGTCACCATGATGTTCGCCGGGCTGTTGCGCACGAGGCGTTCCATTTCTCGGGCCTGCCGCACCAACTCGCAGACCAAGTTGCGCCGCACCACGCCGAAAAGAGGCAGGTCGGTTTGTAGCATGAGGCCGAGCATGTCGGCATACTCGTAGATCTCCGACTGCACCGGGCGCTGGGTGAGACGCAGGAAATTCATGTTGCAGACCTTGGCCAGTAGGAGGTCCTCGACGAGTTGATCGAAGTCACCGCGCATCACGCATTGCTGCTCGTGGCCCATGGTGTTCGCTCCGCGCAAGCGGATTTCGCGGTCATTCAGATAGAGGCGGCCCTTGGGCGTGGACTCCTCGTCGATGCGGAAGGAGCGCATGCCGAAATGGCGTGAGGCTGCGTCGAGCAACTTGCCTTCGGCATCGCGCAACACCGCGTGCAGTTCGTAGAGCCACGGCGCGTCGGGTTCCCAGTCGCGCAGACCCTCGGCCTTCACCGTGAGGCGGTAGAAATTCACCCCTGGTCCGGCGGGGTTGATGCCTTCCAGCTTCTGATCCTTGCAAACCGTGGCCTCGAAATTCCGTCCGAAGATCGAAAAGGAAACTTCCACTGGTTCATTGCCGGTCGTGCAGTTCCAGACCTCGAAGGTCAGATCGAGCAAGCCCTCCTCGCGGCGCGGGCGGATGAAGAGATCGTGGAAATGCTGTGGCGCGCGCGCTTCGATCCGCACGGCTTGGTAGATTCCCATCCCGGGCGGACAGTGGTGCCAGCCGACGGCGGAATCGTCGTAGCCTGGACCGGTTGCGGCGTAAATCTTGTCGCCCTGATCGGCGGTATCGGTCCAACTCGTGTTACCCAGCTGCACCGCGTCGTTCTCGACCTTCACCACGAGTGTGTTGAGGCCGGCGCGCAGCGACTTGGTGATCTCGAACTCGAAAGGCGCGAAGAACCCCTCGTGCGAGCCATGATAGTTGCCGTTCACGAAGACATGGGCTTTGTAGTCCACAGCCTTGAAGCAGAGGAAAACGGCTCCCGGAGCGGCGAAGTTCGCTGGCAATTCAAATTCCCGGCGGTAGTAGGTCACTGCTCGGCCGAGAGGCTCGCCGTAGTGGGGGATTGTGACGGTTTCCCATGAACCCTGACCGCTCAGCACGCTTGAAAAATCCGCCCTATCCTCATCCGTTCCGATCCGCCAGGAAAAGCTCTCAAGAGGCACGAATGCGCGTTGCATTGGCAATGCCGGTGCGAAGCGCTGCATGAATGGCGTGAAGGTTTTCTTCAACGCATCCAAGTCGGCTCGCACCGCCTCGGGCGTAGCGCGCAAGGGGAGGGGGGTAAAGAAATCCCTTCCGTTCGCGGGCTCAACCGTCAGCAAGATCGGCGGCAATACGGGTGGTTGAGGTTCCACCAGACCCGCCGTGCGATCGGTGGGATTCGCGGTGGCAATGAGGGCGAACTGGTCGGCTCCGCCGGAGCTTTTTGCAGGTTTCTGGCTCATGATTTATAAAAATTCCAAATCAGGTGTCGGTTTCAGTGGGTTTCGGCGGCTGCCCATGAGCGCAGTTGTTCGATGG
>JBIKUM010000450.1:0-3958 GCA_044347585.1 Terrimicrobiaceae bacterium | reverse complement strand
ACGATATCCGGGTTCTCCATTGCGTCCCCGAATCAACCTGAAAGTCCATCGAACATGTTCCTGCTTTGAAAATGTGCGATCACATTCGGTGCTTTTCGACTCCGTTCGTCATTCTGTTCAACACCTTTTCCCTCAGCTCCCAGGCTGTTTCGAAACCGCCCTGCAGGAATGGAGACCAATTGGGCTTCGCCTTTTTAATCGATTCGGGATTCCATTGACCAAGTTGGAACACAAAGCGGATAAACTCCAACTCACTTTGCTCAACATTGCCATCGGAAACTACTAATTCAATCAACATTTCAAAAACATCAAGTTGCTTCTCAAAATCCCCCGACAATTCAATCAACTCGGGAATAAGAGAATCGTAAAGAACCGCCAAATCCTGCGCGAATCGGGTTTGGGTGCGCTCGAGCGCAGCGTGATAGTCCTGAGCGGAATACCCTCGTTGGATGAAGATGCTTTTCAAGCAATCCAATTCAACCTGTGCGACATCACCGTCCGATGCAATGCAGCCAAATGCCAAATCCATTTGAAGTTGAAACTCTTTCATGATTCCTGTGATTGTTTTCCAAACTGAAATCCGATGGTGGGTCGGTCGTGGCTCCCGCTTTCCCCGCCCGAATTCATCGATGCCTTCATCGCTTCATAACGGCTGATTTCCTCCTGACTCACGGAGGGTTTGGTCCCATCTATGGCAGCAAGAAGAATAGACTGAGAGATTTCGACATCTTTTCTCAACGCGGCTCTTGACGCCTCATCCACAATATACTTGATGTCGCTGCTGACCCTCTTGTCCGTCCGATGGGCGAGTTCATCGAAATCTATGGAAACATCTGTCGGACGATGAGAGAGGTGCAAGGTGAACATCGCTTTGCGCGCCACATGATCGGGCGGTCCCACATAGATTTTCTTGTCGAGTCGACCTGTTCTCATCACGGCCAGGTCAATGAGGTGAGGTCGATTTGTGGCTCCCATAATGAACACTCCTGCTTCGCTCGCATTGTTCATCTGAGCCAGGAACTCATTCACCTCAGACGCGGCTCCCGGGTTGACACCTATCCCATCTCGCTTGGGCAGCAAAGCATCCAACTCGTCGAAAAACAAGATGCACGGCGCCAATTGACGCGCTTCACTGAACAATTGGCCAATCTTTTCTTGGCTTCCATGGACATAGATACTCGCTAAGTCTGAAGGAACGATTTTCTTGAACTCCAGACCGGCTTCTTCCGCAAATCGCTCAGAAATGAACGTTTTTCCGCATCCCGGAGGCCCATACAACAACATCCCATTCGGAATGGTCAAGCCATAGGCTCGGTATTTCTCCGGATTGCGTAAAGGCCCCAATACCTCATCTGACAGGGCATCCTTCAGCTCATCCATTCCCGCAATTGCATCGAATCCAATGGGCCCAGTACTTGGTTGAGTTCCCCTGGTGATGGGCGCAACATCTGATGCATCGATTTGGGCTTCTCCCTCGAGCGCTGAAAGCAACGCACCTGCATCGGCAAACCGATGTTCAAGCTGCGGATGAAGGGCTTTGCGAATCACCAACAAGTCCTTTTCCATTGGCATCAAATCTCCTCCCAAATTGGGAAACGCCAAAGGCCTGGTGCGCGCCGATTCCAGCTGGTCTTTCATATCAGAATGACTGGCCTGATAGGCTGACATTCCCAAATTCCAGGGGGGCATTCCAAAGACCAATTGATAGTAGAGCGCACCGAGGGCGAATACATCGCTTGCAGTTGAGAATTGGCCTTCAAAACACTCGGGAGCCAAGAAATATGGATTGTGACCGCGCCACTCTAGCAGATTATCTGAATCCGGAGTTGCACTATGAGCATGCCCCAAATCAACCAGCATCGCATTTCCTTGGCCGCCTTCCCTTGAATCGAGCATGACATTAGTCAAGTCCACTTGATTGTGACAAATAGTTTCAGGCAGGGAGTGCAAATGGGCAAGGGTTCGCGCGAGCTGGGTCACCCATTCCTTCGCCGTTCTGGGTTCAATAGCAATTTCCCGGCGCATTCTGTCCTGCATGGTTTCGCCCGGGACAAATTCAAAAACTCCGTAAGGCACCAATTGACCGTTGATTTCAGACTGTCCAGCCGACTTCAGTTGAGGAACTCCTGGGTGATGAATCCGGCGAGCCAAAGCCAGCTCCCTCAATTCTCCATCCGCGTCTCGCTCATTGGGTTGAATCAATCGAGGATTGAACAGCTTCAGAAAGCACAGGCTGCCGTCTTCATCAAGAACGCGGTACGTTTCCGCGTTGCGAGCATCCTTGATTGGGAACAAGACCTTGTACTTCTCGCAGACGACGTCTCCTTTAGCAAACTGCATCACATGGGGATTGGAGGAACGTTTCCGTCCGTGCGCGCACGATCAATCAGAGAGTCCAATGCCGCGGCGTGTCGCTGCATTGCATTCAACGATGGTGAGTGTTGAATGATGAGTTGTGCAGCAGCTTCAACTTCTGCCCTCGCCCTCCCCGTGTCCGTCCATTGAATGGTAGCAAACTCATGGTAGCAATAAGCAAGGAAGCCCTTGAGCATTTCGTCCCGAGGGGTCATTCCAACGTAGGCACGGATCATTTCGTCCGCAAGCAATAATGCTGCAGACGCGTCCTTCCGGGCCTTGACTTGCTGGACTTTGCGCTCGAAATCCTTGATGAGCAAAGTCGTTTGTTCATTGCCTGATTCTGCATTCTTCTGGATCAAATCGGACAACTCCTCATCCATTTTCGCCTCAGCCTTCGGCCACTCCTGTTGGGAGGCCACTCCCTCGAGCTCTCGAAGCAATTCCTTCAGCCGTTCAACCGCCTGCACTCTGGCTCCGCGATCGTTCGCTGATTTCATTAAAAATTCAACCTCGGACAGTCGGGTTTCGAATCCGTGTATACTCGAAACCGTTGAATGGCCTTCGGTTTGGATGTTTCGAATCATCTCTCGAGCATTGACCAACTCGCGTTTGAACCAGGCCTCCCCATCATCCTTGTTTGTGTTAGCTGGAACGGTTAGCTCAAAATCCATGTCCAATGTCAAGAATGACAATAGCACCAATTCCGGAATGCTTGAAGTGGGCTCTGTTTTCACCGTCAAGTCAAATTCTGTTCCATTCGGAATGACCTTGCCAATTTCCCCGCCCGACAACATGAAGTCAGCTACATGTTCGCAATAGATGGTGCTTTTTCCTACAGCCTCAAATCCTCCTTCATAAACGCGTATGTGAAGTTCTGTGGACATGTCGCCAGGTCTCAACTCTTGGGTTGTTCTGAGTCGATTCGCAATTCCAGTTACCGGCAGGGGCCTTCCCTTTTCAGCTCCCTTCAGGGGCGCTAAAACAGCCTTCTTTAAACGCTCATTCCAAACCTCAATGCCCAAATTATTGGGCAATGGAGAACCGCCCACCTTTGTCCCTTGAAGGATTGTGATTGAACTTGGTTGAGCCGTAAGGACATTGCCTTGCTCATTGGTCACAATCACTTCGAAAACATTGGCCTTCCCTTGTTCCAACGTCACATCAATCAAGGCACCCGTTGACTTCAAATCCAGCTGCCCAGACGCCCATCCAGTTCGCTTCAACTCAACCTTACAACCCTGTACGCTCCGTTCCATTCCCGCCTTAGGCTTCAATACCACGACTTCTTCATCGAGAACTGACGTCGCCTCATACTTGGCATCGAGTTGCAACAGTTCATTACCAGATGACGCTACCTCCTTTTTCTGTAGATCTTGGACCGAATCTCCCACCTCAATAGTGCTCGCGAAAATCGCTGCACCACGCGCCACCGCAGTCATGGGGTCAACCGATGTGTTGGGGGTGCGTATTTGCTCTGAAATCATTTCCCGAAGGATGGGAGACAACGTGGGACCACCGACGAGCACCACCTCCTGCAAATCCGCACCGTTCAATCCGTTGCGAATCAACAGAGTCAGTGCCTTGTCTATAGCTCGTTGAA